>JAJZVE010000214.1 GCA_021845835.1 Pseudomonadota bacterium
CAGCTTTGTCCTCATGCAGCGCATCCTGCTGCTGCTGCCCGATGGGAAGGTGCGTGCGGACTGCGTGCCGCAGCCGGGCGCCGAGGGACTGGGCTGGAGCGAGTCGCCGCGCGGGTCGCTGTTCTACGCGGTGCATTTCGACGCGAACGGGCGATTCGCGCGGGTGAAGGTGAAGTCGCCGTCCTTCTCCAACTGGCGCGTGTTCCCGTCCACGGTCCACGACACCAACATGATGGACTACGCGATCAACGAGGCGAGCTTCGGCCTCACCGTCTCCGGCTGCGCGCGATAGGGAGAGGCGAATGGCGCTCTGGACCCTGATCGGGCTCGCGGAAGGCAAGGCCAGCACCTCCTGGCCACGCCGCGGTGCGCCGGACGGCCAGGACGGCCTGCTCGGCATGCCGCGCTACGACCCCGGGGCGTGCCGCGAGGACTGCCGCGATTGCGCCGACGCCTGCCCAACCGGGGCGATCACGGTCCGGCCGGAAGAGCGGCTGTGGGTGGATTACGGGCGCTGCGTGGTCTGCCAGCTCTGCACCGAAGCCTGCCCGACCGGGGCGATGCGCACCTCCTCCGACTGGGCCTTCGGGGTCACGGACCGCGCCGATCTCGTCTGGTCGGCGGAGCCCGCACCGGCCCCCACGCCGGCGGGTACCGCGCGCCAGCGCCGGCCGTTCCGCCGCAGCCTGCACATCCGCCACGTCGATGCCGGATCCTGCAACGGCTGCGAGTCCGAGCTGCAGGCGCTGAACAACCCGTTCTACAACCTGCACCGACTCGGCATTTTCTTCACACCTTCGCCGCGTTTCGCCGACCTGCTGCTGGTCACCGGGCCAGTCACTCACGCCATGCGGGAGCCGTTGCTTGCCACCTACGCGGCGATGCCGGAGCCGCGCTGGGTGATGGCCGTCGGCACCTGCGCGGTCTCGGGCGGCATCGCCGGCGGCGGCCATGCCTGCGGCAACGGCCTCGAAGGCGTGCTGCCGGTGGATGTCTTCCTGCCTGGCTGCCCGCCCAACCCGGCCGCCATCATCGAGGCCCTGCTGATGTTCCTTGGCCGCATGCCGCAGCGGGTCAAAGGAGGGCGCCTTGGCGAATGACCTGCTGGCCGCCGCGGCGCTGCTCTGGCTCGCCGGCGGCTCCCTGGCGCTGATCCGCGGCGCGGCCGGGGCAGCGCCGGCGGCCCTGGTCCTCGGCGGTCTCGCCGCCGTTGCCGCCGCGGTGATCGCGCTGCCCGGCGGCACCGCGACGGCGCTGCTGCCGCTCCGCATGACCGGCGAGGCAACGCTGTTCCGCCTCACGCCGGAGGCGCTCTGGCTGATGGGGTTCGGGCTGGTGCCGGCCATCCTGGCCTGCTGGCTCGGCACGCCTGCGCGCGCCGCGCGCGGCCCGTGGTGCTTCGGCGCGGCGGCCAGCCTGCTCGGCGCGCTCGGCGTATTCGGCGTGCAGCACGGCGGTTTTTTCCTGCTGTCCTGGGAACTGATGAGCCTCGGCGGCGCGGTCATGATCCTGGGCGAGCGCCGGTCGGCGGCGCCCGGCATGCCGGTGCTGTTCATGCTCGGGCTGCTGGAGGTCGGCGCGGTCGCCCTGCTGGTCGCGGTGCTGCTGCTGGCGGCACCCGCGCAGGGCCTCGGGTTCGCGGGCTTTGTCGGCGGCGCGGCGAGCCTGCCGGTCTGGCTGCGCGGCCTGATCGGCGTGCTGCTGGTGATCGGCTGCGGCGCCAAGCTCGGCCTGCTGCCGTTCTACGAGTGGTTCCCCGGCGCCTACGGCGCGGGCAGCGGCGCGTCCGGCGCGATCCTGTCGGGCGTGGTGCTGAACGCCGCGTTCTTCGCCCTCAGCCGCGGCCTGCTGGGCTGGCTGCCGGTGGACCGGCTGTACGGCCTGGGCATCTTCGTGGTCGCGATCGGCGTGCTCAGCGCCATCCTGGCGGTGCTCTACGCCTTCCAGCAGGAGGACTGGCGCGCCCTGCTCAGCTTCTCCTCGGCCGAGAACGCGGCGATCGCGGTCGCGGTCCTGGGGGCGGCGATGCTGTTCCGCGACGGCGCGCTGCCGGACCTTGCCGGGCTGGCCTGGACCGTGGCGCTGCTGCATATGGCCGGGCACGCGCTGGCCAAAGGCGCGCTGTTCCTGACCGCCGATGGCGTCCTGCAGGCGACCGGCGGCTACGCGATCGGCCACACTCTGCTCGCCCGGCGCAGTTCGTTCGTGTTCGGGGTCGGGGCGCTGTTCGCCGCGATGAGCCTCGCCGCGATGCCGCCGCAGGCCGGCTTCGTCAGCGAATGGTACGTGTTCCAGACCGTATTCCAGGGCTTTCATCTGCCCGATCTGGCCGGACGGCTCACGCTGGCGCTGGCCGGCGCCGGGCTGGCGCTGACCGCCGCGATCGCCTTCGCGACCTTCGTGAAGGTGCTCGGCCTCGGGCTGTTCGGCGGTGGCGCCCAGATCGCCGCCGTACCGCCGGCGCGCACCACCGCCGCCGTGGGGCTGCTGGGCGTCGCGGTGCTGGCGCTTGCGGTCGGCATGCCGGCCTGGCTGCCCGCGCTCGCCGGGGCCGCGGCGGCGCGGTTCGGCAGCCACGCGCCGCAGCTGATGCATGACGGGCTGCTGCTGGTGCCGCTGACCGCCAGCTTCGCGTTCATCTCGCCGAGCCTGCTGGTGATCGTCATGCCGCTGCTGGCGTTGCTGCCGGCCTCGCTGCTGCTGCTCGCTGGACGGCGCCACGCGGTCCGGCGCGTGCCGGTCTGGTACGGCGGATCGCACCCGGATCCGCGCCGCACCGCGACCACCGCGCTCACCTTCTCGAACGCGCTGCGTACCTTCTACAGCTTCATCTATCGGCCGCGCATCGAGACCACGCGGGAGTCGCGGGTGCGGGAATACTTCGTGACCCGCCTCGCCTTCACCCACGAGGTCGCGCCGGTGTTCGGCCCCTACCTGTTCGCACCGGCGGTCCGCCTCGTGCGCCGCGCCGCGGAGTGCCTGCGGCCGCTCCAGTCGGGGCATCTCAACTTTTATCTCGCACTGATCGGGCTGCTGCTGGTGGTGATCCTCGGCCTCGCCCTGTGGGCGCCCGGCGGATGAGGCGCGCGGCGACCCGCCCTCTTGAGCGCCGGGCCACGAAAGCTTATGTGTCTGCTTGTGGCAGGAGGCTACGAAAATGACGCCACCGTGGCAGATTGCATCGGCATAACTGCTGAACAATGACTGGAGGTGATTGCTCCGAGTCCGCACAATCTGGACGTGGCTTTGCCGGCAAGCGCCGGAATGAGCGCCGCTTGGCGCTGACAGAGGGGCGGGCCTGACGCATAGGCGAAGGCCCGCTTCCCGTTTCAGACGGCTGGCCGGAACCCCGGGGCAAGACGCGACACCACCGTCAGTGGAGGTCCGGGCGGGAATCGAACCCACATTCACAGATTTGCAGTCTGCTGCCTCACCACTCGGCCACCGGACCCGACGGGTAGAGATGGTGCATACCAGCGTGGAAGGGGAGGGGGCAACCCCGTGCCGCGGCCCGCGCGGGCGCCCGCCGCGCCCCCCGGCCGCAGGCGTGTGCGGGGCGCAGGTCGGCGCCCGGGCGGGGGCGGGTCCGGTCCGGCTTGTTGCGGGGCGGTGCGGCTTCTAATAAGGACGCCGCGCGCCGCCTGCGCTTCCGAGGTGTCATGGACCGCCAATTCATCGACTATGCCGAGGCCCGCAACCTGATGGTGGACGGGCAGATTCGGCCGAACCGCGTGTATGACCGCCGGCTGCTGGACGCCATGCGCAGCCTGCCGCGCGAACGCTTCGTGCCCCCGCACGCCATCCCGCTCGCCTATTCGGATGAGGACGTGCCGATCGCCCCCGGCCGCGTGCTGATGGAGCCGATGGCGATCGCCCGCCTGATCGAACTCGCCCAGGTGCGGCAGGGGGAGCGGGCGCTGGTGGTCGGCTGCGGCAGCGGCTATGGCGCCGCGCTGCTGGCCGCCTGCGGCGCGCAGGTGACGGCCCTGGAGCAGGACGACACGCTGCTGGCGCTGGCGCGGCAGGCGCTCGCGGGCATCGCCGGCGTCAGCCTGGTCGGCGGACCGCTGCGCGATGGCTGGCCGCAGGGGGCGCCCTACGACCTGCTGTTGATCGAGGGCGCGGCCGACGAGGTGCCGGAGGCGCTGATCGCGCAGATCCGCCAGCCCGGCGGGCGACTGGTCGGCGTGCTGATCGGTGCGGACCGCATCGGCCATGCCGGCGTGGGCGAGCCCAGCGCGGGCGGACTGAGCTTCCGGCCGGCGTTCGACTGCGCCACCCAGGTATTGCCGGCGCTGCGCCGGCAGTCGGGGTTTGTCTTCTGATAGCGATGGCGTGCGCCGCCGCCCTGTGGCAGACGTCGGCGCGAGGATTTGCACGCAGGGACGGATGAGGATGGTGTCACGCTCGGCAGTCGCGCTCGGTTTGGCCTGCCTGCTCAGCGCCGGCGGGGTGCAGGCGCAGGGGCTGGCCCCGGCGGCAGCCGGTCAGCCGGCCCGCACGGGCGTGCCCAGCACGATCCAGGAGGCGCTCTCGCTCGCCTACGCGACCAACCCGACGCTGCAGACCAGCCGCGCGCAATTGCGCGCCGCTGACGAGAATGTGCCCAAGGCACTGGCCGGCTGGCGGCCACAGGTGACGATCGGCGCGCAGGCGGGCAAGGCCTATGGCAGTTTCGGCAGTGTCGGGCCGACCGGGCCGGTGATCACGCCGTACAACTCGGTCGTACAGCAGGTGCAGGGGACGCTGACGCAGCCGGTCTATACCGGCGGCAAGGTGCCGGCGATGGTGCATCAGGCCAAGAATCAGGTCTATGCGACGCGGGCGCAATTGCTCGCCAGTGAAGAAACGACCCTGTTCAACACCGCCCAGGCCTATGTCAACGTGGTGCAGGCCGAGCAACTGCTGCAGATCGACGTGAACAACGAGCAGATCCTCACCAAGCAGCTGCAGTCCACCAACGACCGTTTCCGGGTCGGCGAGCTGACCCGCACCGACGTGGCGCAGGCGGAGGCGGCGCTGGCCAGCGCCACCGCGCAGCGGGAGACGGCGGAGGGTACGCTGCAGGCGGCGCGCGCTACCTATGAACAACTCGTCGGCGTGCCGCCGCCGCCGCATCTGGCGGCACCGCAGCCGCTGCAATTGCCGGTGCGCACGATCGAGGACGCGCAGGCGGTGGCCGGGCGCAACAACCCCAACGTGGTGGCGGCGCTGTTCAACGACGTCGCGGCGCGCGATGCGTTCGACGTGGCCTATGCCGCCCTGATGCCGACGGTCGGCATCCAGATCACCGCGGTGCACAGCAAGAACGAATTCGGCCCGGGCTTTTCGGAAAACGGCGGCCTGATGCTCGGCACGCTGAACCTGCCGATCTATCAGGGCGGCGGCGAATACGCGGCGATCCGGCAGGCGCGCCAGCAGGAGATCCAGGCCCGCAAGCAACTGGAGGACCAGCGACGGACGGCGGTGCAGCAGGCGGCCTCGGCGTGGGAGCAGCTGGCCGCCGCGCGCGCCTCGATCGCCAGCAACCGCTCCGCGGTACGCGCCAACGAGATCGCGGTGGAGGGGCTGGAACGCGAGGCGATGGTCGGCAGCCGCACCACGCTGGATGTGCTGATCGGCATCCAGTCGCTGCTGACCGCGCAGACGGCGCTGGTGCAGTCGCTGTCCAGCCTGGTCGTGTCCTCCTATCAGGTGGCACAGGCGGCCGGGCGGCTCACCGCGCGCGACCTGAACCTGAACGTGCCGCTATACGATGACACCGCGTATTACAAGGCGGTGAAGAACCTCTGGATCGGCACCGGCGACTATGCGACCCAGGATCCAGGCCGCTGAACGGGGCATCGCATGACCGCACCGCCTTCCTCTCCCCCCGGGCCGCCGTCGCAGCCGAGCGGCGGGGCCGATCCGTCGATGGAGGACATCCTGGCCTCGATCCGCCGCATCCTGAGCGAGGACGAGGGCGAGGCGCCGCCGAAGCCCGCGTCCGACGTGGTGGCGCTGGATTCCTCGATGCTGGTCGAGGAACCGGCGACTCCCCCGGCCGCGCACGCCGGCCCGCCCGCGCCGCCGGCGCGGCTGTCGGAACCCGAGGAGTCGGCCACCGTGATTGCGCCCCCGCCGCCCGCTGCCGTGCCGCCGCCCGTTGCTCCGGCGCCGCTGCCGGACGGGCTGCTGGCGCCGGAGGCGGCGGCGAAGGCATCGTTCTCGGTCGGCTCGCTGCTGCGCACACTGGCGAACGAGCGGCAGCAGGTGGCGGTGCGCGCCGGCGGTCCGACCATCGAGGACCTGGTGCGCGAGGAAATCCGGCCGCTGCTGAAGACCTGGCTGGACGCCAACCTGCCGCCGCTGGTCGAGCGCCTGGTGCGCGCCGAGATCGAGCGCGTGGTGGGCCGCGCGCTGTCCTGACCGGGCGCGCGGCGCCGGGCGAGGGCGCGCCCTCGCCATATCTGTGAAATCGATCGGCATGCTGGACAAGACCTTCTCTTCCCGGGACATCGAACCGCGTCTTTATGCCGGCTGGGAGGAATCGGGCGCTTTTGCCGCCGATCCGGCGCGGCCGGCGACGCCGTTCACCATCATGATCCCGCCGCCGAACGTCACCGGCAGCCTGCACATGGGCCACGCGCTGACGTTCACGCTGCAGGACGCGCTGATCCGCTGGCGGCGGATGCAGGGGCGGGACGCGCTGTGGCAGCCCGGCACCGACCACGCCGGCATCGCGACGCAGATGGTGGTGGAGCGTCTGCTGGCGTCGGAAGGCACCGAACGGCGGGCGCTCGGGCGCGAGAAATTCCTCGACCGCGTGTGGCAGTGGAAGGCGGAATCGGGCGGCACGATCACGCGCCAATTGCGCCGCCTCGGCGCCTCGCTGGACTGGCCGCGCGAGCGGTTCACCATGGACGAGGGCCTGTCCGCGGCGGTGCGCGAGGTGTTCGTCACGCTGTATCGCCAGGGGCTGATCTATCGCGACCGGCGGCTGGTGAACTGGGACCCGAAGTTCCAGTCGGCGATCTCCGACCTGGAAGTCGAAAGCCGCGAGATCAAAGGCAGCCTGTGGCATATCCGCTATCCGCTGGCCGACGATCCGGCGCGGTTCCTGGTGGTCGCGACGACGCGGCCGGAGACGATGCTGGGCGACACCGCGGTTGCCGTGCATCCGGAGGATGCGCGCTACACCGGCCTGATCGGCAAGTCCGTCATGCTGCCGCTGGTCGGCCGGGCGATTCCCGTGGTCGCCGACAGCTACTCCGACCCGGAGAAGGGCACGGGTGCTGTGAAGATCACGCCCGCGCACGATTTTAATGACTTCGAGGTCGGACGGCGGCACGATTTGCCGATGCCGTCGGTGATCGATCGGGAAGGCCGCATCACGGTCGCGGAGATTTCCACCAACTCGGCTTTTGTCCACAGCCTGCAAGGTGTCGATCGGTTCGAGGCGCGGCGGCTGATCGTCGCTGAGCTTGAGCGGCTCGGGCTGTTGGAAC
>JAJZVE010000215.1 GCA_021845835.1 Pseudomonadota bacterium
GCTGGGCGCGCTGACGATCGTCGTGGCGCTCGGCGTCTGGCTGCGGCGGGCGGAACGCGGGCCGGTGGCGGTGGCGCTCGGCGCCATCGCCGGCGGCGCGATCGGCAACGTCATCGACCGGCTGCGCTTCGGGGCCGTGGTGGACTTCATCCACGCGCATGCCTTCGGCTGGTCCTGGTATGTCTTCAACGTGGCCGACGCCGCCATTGTCTGCGGTGTCGGCGCGCTCATCCTGGACGGCATGCGCGGACACGATGGCCGCCTTGCCGACGCCGGAGACCGGGTCTAAGAGACGCGCACGATGCCCCTCGCGCGACCCCGGACCTTCGTTCTCGCCGCCTGCGCAGTCACGCTCGCCGCGTGCGGGCGCGACCAGTTGCAGCGCAGTTTCGGCCTGGTGCGCGACGCACCTGACGAATTCGTTGTGACGACAAGGGCGCCGCTGTCGCTGCCCCCCGATTTCACGCTGCGTCCGCCGCAACCTGGCGAGCCGCGTCCGCAGGAGCAGGTGCCGAGTGCGTCGGCGCTGGTCCCGCAGACTGCCCTTATGCCCCAGGCAACCAGCGGCGCCGACAGTCCAGGCCAGGAGGCCCTGATTGCGGCGGCCGGGCCGCCCGTCTCCTCCGCCATCCGGGGCCAGGTGGACGCCGAGGCGGCCAAGGAAGCATCCGACCGCTCGCTTACCGACAGGCTGATGTTCTGGCGCACGAAACCCCCGCCCGGCGTGGTCGTGGATCCGCAAAAGGAAGCCCAGCGCCTGCGCGAGAATGCCGCTCTCGGCAAGAGCCCGGAAACCGGCAATACGCCCGTGATCGGGAACAAGCCCAAGACGCTGTTCGACAGCCTGTTCTGACGCGCCAGGTTCGGCGCCGCCGCGGGTCAGACGACCCGTGGCGGGGGTAGCGTGTCGGGCGGTGGCTCCGGCGGAAGATCGCTCATCGGGCGCGACCCCAGTTCAGCCATTCACCACGGTGCCGCCGTTCTGATGCGGCGGCGGCCGGACATGTGCGCGGCGTCGCAGGACGCCGGCTGCGCCGTCAGCCGCGAACGCCTTCCACGGCGGATGCGCGGCGCACGAGGTGGCGGCCTTCGGCCCACTGCCAGGCAAGCAGTCCAGGGATGCCGACCAGCAATTCCCTCGCCCGCTTGACCATTGACAGCGCCGCCGCCGCATCCGGGGGCAGCCCCAGCAGCCCGCCGGCCAGCACGAACCCGCCTTCCTGCACGCCGAGCGAGCCGGGGACCGCGAAGCCGGCGCTGCGGGCGGCCATGCCGAGGCTTTCGAGCGCCAGGGCAGCGAGCGCGCCGGTTTCGTAGCCCATTGCGAGCAGGACAACCCAGGTCTCGGCGACCCCAACGAGCCAGGCGAGCAGATGCAGCGTCGCGGCTGTCGCCAATGCAGCGTGGTCGCGCTGGCGACGCATCAGTTCCGCATGCAGCCCGTGCAGCGCGTCGGGGGACAGGGCCGGGACGAAACGGCTCATGTGCGCGGTGAGCGCCTCGATCAACCGCATCAGCCCGGCGCGCTGGGCCAGCAGGAAGCCGCCCGAACAGACCGCCATCAACGCCGCCACGCCGCCCAGCCAGGGTCGCAGGGCGCGGTCTCCGTCCGCCGCGATCATCGTGACGATGCCGGCGAGGGTGAACAGGAACTGGGTGAGCGATTCGAGCGTGATGTCCAGCGTCGTGCCGGCTGTGGCCTGAGCCGCGGCCAGGCCGCGCTGCGTCAGCAGCCGCACGCCCACCAGCGTGCCGCCCAACTGGGCGACCGGCAGCAGCGAATTGACTGCCTCGCGGATCCAGCGGATGCCGCACCATGCCCCGAGCGGCGGCTGCGTCCGCCCGCTCGCTCGCCACCACGCGACGGCCGACAGCAGGAGCTGGATCGCATGGAGCGCGACGCAGACCGGAATGGCCCAGCCGGCGCGCAGCACATCGGCGCCGACCGCCGCCACGCCGATCCGGCCGACCAGCACGACCGCGACGGCGCCGCCGAGACCGATCAGGAGCAGGCCGGCGCGGGGGATGGTCATGCGGCGGCTGTAAGGGCCGGCCGTCCCGTAAAGTCAAGCCCGTGTTACTGAAACAGCCCGCCGATCCCGCCCCAGACACCGAGCGCACTGGTCACCGCCACGATCGCAAGCACCAGCGCGAGATAGCCGCCGCGCAGCCGTTGCGCCGGCGGCAGCGAGCGGATCGCGAGCAGCACCAGGAACCCGAGCACGAGGGGCAACAACAGGGCGTTCATGACCTGGACGCCAAGATTGAGCGACACCAGGTTCGGCGCCAGCCCGACCAGCAGCGCCCCGCCGGCTACGCAGACCGCATAGACGGCGTAGAACCAGCGCGCTTCCAGCGGATGGAACTCCAGCGAGCGGCGGTAGCCGGCAACCTCGCCCAGTCCCCAGGCGAGCGCCAGCGAGGCGACGATCGCGGCGACCAGCCCGGCCCCCAGGACGCCCGCGCCGAACACCACGCGGCCGATCTCGGGCCCCAGGAACGGCGTCAGCGCCCGGCTCAGATCGCCGACATTGCCCAGACTTGCCTGCGCGTCCCTGGTGCCGATCGTGGCCGCCGCCGCGACCAGCACCGCCGCCATGACCAGCTGCGTCACCAGCGCACCGATCGCGGTGTCCCAGCGCGCGGCGGCGAAGTGTTCCGGCCGCAGGCGTTTGTCGGCGATCGCCGACTGCTGGTAGAACACCATCCACGGCATGATGACCGCGCCGATATTGGCCGCGACCAGATAAAGATAGGCCGGATCGCGCACCGGCAGGTCGATCGCCTGCGCCGCCACCAGGTCGAGCGACGGCCGCGCCGCCCAGGCCACGCCGAAGAAGGCCAGTTCGAACAGTCCGATCACGATCGCCGCCCGTTCGACGCGGCGATACGACCCGGTCAGCACGACCGCGAGCAGCGCCGCGGCGGCCAGCGGCAGGGTGACGGCCCGCGGGATGCCGAACAGCTCGCCGACCCCGGCGACGCCCGAAAATTCGGTCAGCAGCGCACCGGCGGTCGCTACCGCCAGCCCGGTGGCGGACAGCCAGGCCCAGCGCGGGCCGAAGGTGGCGCGGATCAGCTCGCCGTGGCCGCGGCCGGTGAAGATGCCGAGCCGCACGGTCAGCTCCTGCACCACATACAGGACCGGCACCAGCGCCAATTGCAGCAGCAGCAAGCGATAGCCCCACTGTACCCCGCTCTGTCCCGCGGTGATGACGCTGCCCACGTCGGTGTCGGCGAGCATGACCACGAGACCGGGGCCGAACACGGTGAGAAAGCGGGAGCGGGAGCGGGGGCGGACGGTCGCGGTCAGGGACATCGGCTTCAATTGCGAGCGATTTGCAATTGCCGCTTAGGCGGCTGCGCGCGGCTTGTCAAACCCTGTCCCGCGCCCGACAAAGGCCCGCCTGACGGAAGCGACGCACCATGCCCGAATTGCGCCTGCACAACAGCCTGACGCGACGGCGCGAGAGCTTCGTGCCGCTCGATCCCGCGCATGTGCGCATTTATGTCTGCGGGCCGACCGTCTATGACCTCGCGCATCTGGGCAACGCGCGGCCGGTGGTGGTGTTCGACGTGCTGGTGCGGCTGCTGCGCCGGCTCTATCCGCGCGTCACCTATGTCCGCAACATCACCGACGTGGACGACAAGATCAACGCGCGCGCCGCCGAAACCGGCGAGCCGATCGCGGCCATCACGGCGCGCACCACGGCCGACTTCCATGCCGACATGGCCGAACTTGGCGCCCTGCCGCCGGACGAGGAGCCGCGCGCCACCGCGCATATCGCCGAGATGATCCAGCTCATCGCGCGGCTGATCGCCCGCGGCCACGCCTATGCGGCCGACGGGCACGTGCTGTTCGCGGTCGCAAGTTTCCCCGATTACGGCCATCTGTCCGGCCGTTCGCCGGAGGAGCTGATCGCGGGCGCGCGCGTCGATGTCGCGCCCTACAAGCGCGATCCCGGCGATTTCGTTCTCTGGAAACCCTCGCCGCCCGATCTGCCCGGCTGGGACAGCCCGTGGGGGCGCGGCCGGCCGGGTTGGCACATCGAATGCAGCGCCATGTCGTGGCGCTATCTGGGCGAGAATTTCGACATCCACGGCGGCGGACAGGATTTGCTGTTCCCGCACCACGAGAACGAGCGGGCGCAGTCCTGCTGCGCGTTTCCCGGCAGCCGCTTCGCGCGCTACTGGCTGCACAACGGCATGCTGCTGATCGGCGGCGAGAAGATGTCGAAAAGCCTGGGCAACTTCCTGACCGTGCGCGACGTGCTGACAAAGGCGCCGGGGGAGGCGGTGCGGCTGGCGCTGCTGCGCGCGCATTATCGCGCCACGCTCGATTTCTCCGATGCGCTGCTGGCCGAAGCCCGCAAGGATCTCGACCGCTGGTACCGCGCGCTGGAACATACGCCGGCGGCGCCCGGCGCGATGCCGGCAGCGGTGACGGAGGCGCTGTGCGACGACCTGAATACGCCGCTCGCGATTGCCGGGTTGCACCGCCTCGCGGATGCCGCGCTGGCCGGCGACAGCGCCGCCGGTGCCGGCCTGCGGGCGGGCGGGGAGGCGATCGGCGTGCTGCGTGCCGAACCGGCGGCGTGGTTCCGCGGCGGCAGCGACAGCGCCATGATCGAGGCGGCGATCGCGGCACGTCTCGCGGCGCGCAAGGCGCGCGACTTTGCCCGCGCCGACGCGATCCGGGCGGAGCTGGCGGCGCAGGGCGTGCTGCTGGAGGACGGTCCGCGCGGCACGACCTGGCGGCGGGCCTGACGCCATGACCGGCCGCGACGGCGGCGCGAAGCTGGCGCCGATCGACAACAGTCCCGTGGTGGTGCTGGTGCGTCCGCAACTGGCGGAAAACATCGGCACCGCGGCGCGGGCGATGGCCAATGGCGGGCTGTTCCATCTGCGCCTGGTGGCGCCGCGCGACGGCTGGCCGGCGGACAAGGCGTACCGCGCCAGCTCCGGCGCGGATGCGATCCTCGACGCGGCGACCGTGCATCCGACCGTCGCCGACGCGGTCGCCGACCTGCAGCGCGTGTTCGCCACCTGCCCGCGCCCGCGCCACATCGTCAAGCCGGTGCTGACCGCACGCGGCGCCGCCGCCGAGCTGCGTGCGATCGGCGCGCGCGGCCTGCGCGCCGGCGTGCTGTTCGGCCCGGAGCGCGCCGGCCTGGACAACGACGACATGGCCTGCGCCGACGCGCTGGTGCGCTATCCGCTCAACCCGGCCTTCATGAGCCTCAATCTGGCGCAGGCGGTGCTGGTGGTCGCCTACGAATGGTGGCTGGCCGAGGACGCGACGGCGCCGGCGCGGCTGATGACCAACGAGACGCGCGTTGCGACCAAGGCGGAACTGGAGAATTTCCTCGCGCATCTGGTCGGCGAGCTGGATGCGTGCGGCTTCCTCAGCAACGCGCCGAAGCGGCCGGGCATGGTGCGCAACATCCGCCACCTGTTCCAGCGCGGCGAAGTGACCGAGCAGGAATTGCGCACGCTGCACGGCATCGTCACCGAACTCGCGCGCGGGCGCCGGGCGCGCGGCCGGGTCGAACCGGGCATGGCCGAGGAATAGGCCGGCATCCGGATGGCGGCGGCTGCTGCGGTCAGGCGAGTTCCGCGAAGCGGCGCAGCATGCGGCCGATGTCGGGTGCCGCGCCGGTGAACAGCCGCAGCGCCTCGGCGGCCTGCAGCACCGCCATGCCGCCGCCGTCGAGCGTGCGGCAGCCGGCGGCGCGGGCGCGGCGCAGCAGTTCGGTTTCCAGCGGAAAATAGATCACGTCGGCGACCCAGAGCGGCGGGTGCAGCGAGTCGGCCGGCACCGGCAGGCCGGGATGACCCTGCATGCCGACCGGCGAGGTCTGCACGAGGCCATCGGCGCCGGCGAGTTCGGCGTCGAGATCGCCGGCGAGCCGCGCGCGGCCGGCGCCGAAGCGCGCGTTGAGGGCGTGAACCAAAGCGGCGGCGCGGCGGGCGTCGAGGTCGTGCAGCGCGAGGTCCTGCGCGCCGAGCGTCAGCAGCGCATGCGCCACCGCCGCACCCGCGCCGCCGGCGCCTACCTGCACGACGCGGCCAAGCGCCGCGCCCGGCAGAAAGCGGCGGACATTCTCGGCAAATCCCCACCAGTCGGTGTTGTGGCCGGTCTTGCGGCCGCCGCGGAACACCACGGTGTTGACCGCGCCGATCGCGCCCGCGTCGTCCGACACCGCGTCGAGCAGCGGGATCACCACCTGCTTGAACGGATGCGTGATGTTGATCCCGTCGAATCCGAGCGCCGCGGCAGCGTCCAGCATCTGCGGCAGCGCCGCGGCGTCGCGGCCCAGCACGGCGAAGTCGATCGGCCGATAGACGTAACGCAGGCCCAGTGCCGCTGCCTCGGCCTCGTGCATGGCGGGGCTGCGGGTGCCGGCGATGCCGGCGCCGAACAGCCCACACAGAAAAGACATGCGGCCCGCGGGCCGCATGACGGGGGTCGGGGGCTGGCTGGTGCTCACTGGTTCCTCAGCACATGATCCGCGGGACTATCCTGGCCTGGACTATCCTGGCCTGTCTGCGCCACGCCGGCTGACCGGCGGCGCCGCCACCTTGTCCGGATAGCGGCACCAGCGCGCACCGACGCAACGCCAGCATTCCGGCACCCGCGCCTTGCAGCAGTAGCGGCCGTGCAGGATCAGCCAGTGATGCGCGAGCCGAAGCCGCTCCGGCGGGATGCGCGCGACCAGTGCGTCCTCGACCGCGCGGGGGGTGTCGCCGTGGGCGAGGCCGGTGCGATTGGCGACGCGGAACACGTGCGTATCGACCGCCATCGTCGCCTCGCCGAAGGCGACGTTCAGCACCACGTTGGCAGTCTTGCGCCCGACACCCGGCAACGCTTCCAGCGCCGTACGGTCGGCCGGAACCTCGCCGCCGTGGCGTTCGACCAGCAGGCGCGCCAGTTCCGCGACGTTGCGCGCCTTGGCCTGCCACAGGCCGATCGAGCGGATATAGGGGCCGATCCCCGCCTCTCCCAGCGCCGCCATCGCCTGTGGGGTGGCGGCGGCGGCGAACAGCGCCGGCGTCGCCTTGTTCACCGCTGCGTCGGTGGTCTGCGCCGACAGCACCACCGCCACCAGCAACGTGAACGGGTCGCGGTACTGCAATTCGCTGCGCGGGTCGGGATTGGCCGCCGCCAGCGCATCCAGGAACGCCCCCACCTCGGCGCGGGTCATCGCACGCCGTTGCGCGGCTGCAGGTTTCGCCATGCGGACGATCCTTGCGCGATGCGCCGGCTGCTGACAAGCCGCTCCGCTGCGTTACCTAAGAGCGATGCCGGAAATCCTGTTCGAAGCCATGATCGTGCCGCACCGCAGTCTCTCGCGTCGCGGGCTGCGGCTGCTGCTGGCGGGGATCGGCGTGATCTGCGCCGCCAATCTGGTGATCTTCAGCCGGCTGCACGCCTGGCCGGTGTGCGGCTTCGCCGGCGGGGAACTGGTGCTGGCGGCGCT
>JAJZVE010000216.1 GCA_021845835.1 Pseudomonadota bacterium
TTCCGATCTATTACGTCCGCATCGCGCCGCCGCAGGTGTTCGCGCAGGGGGCGGCCGCCATGCGGCTGGCGGTGCCGCTGCGCAACCGCGACAATCACACCGAGGTGCATGCCTGCGAACTGGTCGGCACGGATTTCCTGCAACTGGTAAGGTTCGGGATTCGGCAGCCCGACGACCCGCTGATCCGGCAGAGCGTCGCGGTCGTGGACCGTCTGCTCAAGGTCGATACGCAGTACGGCCCGGTCTGGCGCCGCTATACCGGCGACGGCTACGGCGAGCACGTTGACGGGACACCCTATAACGGCAGCGGGCGCGGCCGACCCTGGCCGCTGCTGACCGGCGAACGCGGCCATTACGAACTCGCCGCCGGCCGCGACCCGCTCGCCCACCTGCAGGCGATATGCGGCATGGCAAGCCCGCTCGGTCTGATCCCCGAGCAGGTCTGGGACGGCCAGCCGATCGCCTCGCGCGACCTGGCGTTCGGGCGACCAACCGGGTCCGCGAGGCCGCTGGTCTGGGCGCATGCGGAGTTCGTGAAGCTGGTGATCTCGCGCCAGTTGGGCCGGCCGCTCGACCGGCCGAGCGCGGTCTGGCGCCGTTACCAGGGGCGGCGTCCGGTGGCACGGCGCGCGTTCTGGTCGCCGCAGGCGCCGATCGGCGAAGTGGCGCAGGGCGCGCGGCTGGTGATCGCGCTGCCGCGGCCGGCGCTGGTTCGCTGGCGGTACGACGGCGGCCAGCCGGACTCCGAGGCCGCCACGACGCCGACCGGCCTCGGCCTGCACATCGTCGAGCTGGACACGGCGACCCTGGTGCCCGGCCGGCGGATCGGCCTGCAGTGGAGTTGGGGCGACGGCGCGGCGCCGGCAAACGAGGTGACCTACGTCACCGTGGCGGCGCGCGAGGAGGGGGCGGGGCAATGAAAGTCGTCATCGAGGACACCTGGTTCCCTGCCGGCACCAGAATCAGCGTGGGCGGCGGCGCGGATACGCTGGTGTTCCTGCGATGCTCGTTCGAAGGCGGCGAGATCTTCGTCGCGCACGACGTCGAGCGGACGATCTTTTCGCGCTGCGTGTTCCACGGCACGAACTTCACCGGCCAGCCGCTATCCGACCGCATCGGGCGGGAGTGCCACAGCACGCCGGTGACGACGGAAGCGGCGGCGACGCGGGCCGTCGCTTCGCGGCACGCCCGATTCCGGCGCTGAGCGCGGCATCCCATCGGCGCCGGCAGCCGCGGCGACGGCGGGCTTGCCGTTGCGGCCGCGCCGGCCGATGCTGATGCGCCGGCGTGTTGTCAGCAGCCGCATCGCGCCAGCATGACGCAGGGAGGAACGATCATGGCCGAGCGACCGCGCGCCGTGCCGAGCGTGAAGATCGAGGAGCCGCATGTCCGCGTCACCGAATGGCGCTTCGCGCCGGACGCCGAGACCGGCTGGCACGTGCATCCGCACGATTACGTGGTGGTGCCGCTGATGGACGGGGCGTTGCGGCTGGAACAGCCGGGCGGCGCGGCGCAGACGGCGCCGATGCGCCGGCACGTCCCGTACACGCGCCCCGCCGGCACCGAACACAACGTCATCAACGCCTCCGGCCACGAATATGCGTTCCTGGAGGTGGAGCTGCTGCGCTGACGGGCGCTATTCGTCGCCCGCCGACAGTTCCGTGCCGGCGAGGCGTTCGGACAGGCGTGCCAGTTCGGTGTGGTCGTGGCCCTCGCCGAGCATCGCCGCCGCCGCGGCCCACAGTTCCCGGCACATTGCGGCGAACGGGGCCGGGGTCGCGGTGTCGCGGCCGATCTGCAGCGCGATCGACAGATCCTTGACCATCAGGTCGAGACCGAAGCCGCTGTCGAAGCGCCGCGACAGCACGAACTGGCGGAATTTCCGCTGCGTGCTGTTGTTCATGCCGGAGGAGGCGTTCAGCACCTCCACCATCATATCTGGATCGAGGCCGAAACGCTGGCCGATCAGCAGCGCCTCGACGCCGATCAGGAAGCCGCCGGCGGAGACCAGATTGTTCAGCGCCTTCATCGCCTGGCCGGAGCCGAGCGGACCGGTGCGGGTAACGCTGCCCATCGCGTCCAGGATCGGCCGCATCCGGGCGATCGTTTCGTCCGCGCCGCCGACCATGATGGCGAGCTGCCCGATGCGCGCGCGGGCAACGCCGCCGGAGACCGGCGCGTCGATCATCTCCACGCCCGCGCCGGCGAGGCGGGCGGCGATGGCGCGGGTGGCGGTGGGCACGCCGGAGGTCATGTCGATCAGGATCTGGCCGGCGCGCAGCCGCGGCAGCAGCGCATCCGCCACCGTGGCGACGATGGCGCTGGTCGGCAGGACGGTGACGATCACGTCGGCAGCAGCAGCGATGGCGGCGAGGTCGGCGGCGGCGTGACCGCCGGTCTCCGCGGCGAAGCGCGTCGCGGTGCCGGGGCGGCTGTCGTAGGCATGCACCGGAAAGTCGGCGCGGCGCAGGCAGGCGGCCATCGGCCAGCCCATGTTGCCGATGCCGATGACGCCGACATGCGGCAGGGGAGATTCGCGGGTGATGGCATCCTCCCTGGGCCGGAACAACGGGTCATCCGAGCCGGCACTGCACCGGATCATACGGCGGCGGCGGACGGCGGCAAGTTGCGCGCGGCGCCAGACGGCGGCGGAACTGCAGCATCCCCGGCCCCCGGCCGCCCGCGGGTCCGCGGCCCGCAAACGCATCTGTGGCACCGCGCGGGCACTGGTCTGACCTTTCCGCGGCGGCCATGATAGAAGCGCCCGATCGGGCCGGACGCGCCCGACGAACAGCCGAGGGGGAAACGGCCATGACATCTCGCCTGACGCGACGCGGCTTCGCGGCGGCCGCCGCCGGGGCGCTGGCGATACCGGCGCTGCATGTCCGTGCCGACACCCCGCTGCGGCTGCGCGCCTCGCTGGACACCGCGCCGTCGCACGGCCGCAACATCTCCATCGCCGACTACCTGCAGCAGATCGAGCGCGGATCGGACGGACGCATCAGGACCGAGCTGTTCCAGAGCGGCCAGTTGTTTCCCGACCTGGAAGTCGGCAAGGCGCTGGTGCAGGGGCAGGTGGAGATGGCCTGTCCGGGAAGCTGGACCATCACCGGCATCATCCCGGATGCCGACCTGTTCCAGTTGCCGGCGCTCTATGGCCGCACGCTGGACGACGTCCACAAGGCCATCGACGGCCGCGTCGGCGCCATCGTCGCCGACGACATCGCGCGCCGGCTGCGCGCGCGTGTGCTGGGGCCGTGGCTCGATCTCGGCTACCAGAACTGGTACAGTACCAGCCGGAAGCTGGAATCGGTCGCCGACCTGCGCGGCATGAAGATCCGCAATTCCGGCGGCGCCGGGCAGGCGTGGCGCGCGCGTTTCCTCGGCGCGATCCCGAACACGACCGCGTGGCCGAACGTGCCGCTGGCGCTGTCGCAGGGCATGTTCGACGGCCTCGTCTCCACCGACGAAAGCCTCGCCAGCGCCAAGCTGTGGGAGGCCGGGGTCAGGTACTCGCTGGCGGACCACATGTTCGTCGGCGAATACATCCCGATGGTGAGCATCGCGTTCTGGAACCAGCTTACGCCCGCCGACCAGGGCATGATGACGGCGCTGTGGGCGAAGAACATCCCGACCTACCGCGCGCAGATGGCGCAGCGGCAGACCGAGGCGCGGCGGCTGCTGGTTGCGCATGGCGTGCAGATCGTCGATCCGACGCCGCAGGCGCTGGCGGCGACGCGGCAGAAGATGCTGCCGGACACGGCGGAGGTCGCGAAACAGATCAAGGTCTCGCCGGAGATCGTCAGGCTGGTGGACGAGGACGTGGGCGTTGCCGGCTGACCGTGCGGCGGCGCGCGCCGCGGTGCGCGCGCTGGCGGCGTGGAACCGGCTGGAACGCCTCGTTGTCGGGCTGCTCGGCGTCGCGGCATTGACGATCGGGCTGCTGCAGGTCGGCGGGCGCTACCTCGATCCGCAGCGGGCGATCAGCTACGCCGAGGAAGTCATCGTCTATCTGGTGATCTGGGCGGTGATGATCGTCGCCAGCCAGTTGGCGGCCAGCGACGGGCATGTGCGGCCGGACCTGGTGCTGCGCGTGCTGCCGCCGGCGGCGCAGCGCTGGGTGGAGGTGTTCAACTGTCTGGTCGCGCTCGCGTTCTGCGGCGGCCTCCTATGGTACGGCTGGCAGATCGTCGCGACCGCGCTGCTGCTGGATGAACGCAGCTCCACCGATCTGCAGTTCCCGATGTGGCTCTATTATTTGGCGCTGCCGGTGGGCGGCGGGCTGATGGGCATCCGCTACCTGATCCGGCTGTGGCGCTACCTGCTGCGCTACGATGCGGCGACGATGCAGGTTGGGCACACGCTCGCGGACGCGCCGCTGGACATGACGCCGGGCGAGACGCGCTGAGCCGTGTGGAGCGTGCTGTTCCTGCTGCTGTTCTTCGGCCTGCTGGCAGCCGGGATGCCGATCTTCCTGGTGCTCGGCAGTTGCGCCGCGGTGCTGTATTTCGTCTCCGGCCAGCCGCTGATCGGGCTGGCGCAGATCGTCATCGACCAGCTCGATTCGACGACGCTGATGGCGCTGCCGCTGTTCGTGATGGCGGCGACATTCATGCGCTTCGGCGGGGTCGCCAAGGCGCTGGTCGATCTGGCGGCGGCGTGGCTCGGCGGCGTGCGCGGCTCGCTCGGCCTTGTCACCGTCGTGTCCTGCACGCTGTTCGCGGCGATCTGCGGCTCGAGCGTCGCGACCGCGCTGGCGATGGGCACCATCCTGCTGCCGGCGATGGTGGAGCGCGGCTATCCGCGTTCGTTCGCGCTCGGCGTGGTGGCGGCGTCCGGCACCATCGGCATCGTGGTGCCGCCGAGTCTGGCGCTGATCCTGTACGGCATCGTCGCCGAACAATCCGTGCCGCGGCTGTTCCTGGCCGGCGTGCTGCCGGGATTGCTGCAGGCGGCGGCGTTCTTCGGCTGGGTGCTGTTCGACGCGCGGCGGCGCAATTTCCCGCGCGCGCCGTCGCTGCCGCTGGCCGAGCGGCTGCGCATCACGCGCCACGCGCTGCCGGCGCTGGCGGTGCCGGTGGTGGTGATGGTCGGCATCTATGGCGGGCTGGTGACGGTGACGGAGGCCGCGGTGCTGTCCGCCGTGGTGGCACTG
Source organism: Pseudomonadota bacterium (assembly GCA_021845835.1). The sequence goes on from JAJZVE010000216.1 coordinate 5,156, forward strand.
CTGGTTTCCTTGCTGTTCTATCGCGGCTTCCGTTGGACGCGCACGCTGGACGTGGTGGCCGATGGGCTGCGCAGTGCCGGCACCATCATGCTGATCGTCGCCACCGCGCTCGCCTTCGGCCACTGGATGACGGAATCCGGCATTCCGGCGCGCATGGTGCAGTTCATCGTGGCGCACGGCTTCGCCACCTGGGAGTTCCTGCTGGCGATCAACGTGCTGCTGCTGGTGCTCGGCTGCTTCCTGGAGGTGACGGCGACGCTGCTGCTGGTGCTGCCGATCCTGGCGCCGGTGCTGCGCCCGCTCGGCGTCGATCCGGTGCATTTCTCCATCATTTTCACGCACAACATGGAAATCGGGCTGGTGCATCCGCCGGTCGGGCTCAACCTGTTCGTGCTGTCAACCATCGCGCACGCGCCGGTCGGCGAAGTGATCCGCGGCATCCTGCCGTTCCTGGCGCTGTTGCTGATCGTGCTCGGCATCATCACCTATGTGCCGGTGCTGACGCTGTGGCTGCCGAACCTGGTGTTCGGCGCCGGCTGACCGTCGGGAGTGTCGCGATCATGCGCCTCGCCATGTGGACCTATCCGTGGGATGTGCTGGATGTCGGCCTGGACGCCGTGGTCGCCGATTTGCGCGACCGCGCCGGGCTGAACGGCATCAGCCTCGCCGCGTCCTATCACGCCGGCCGCTTCTTCCAGCCGCGCAGCCCGCTGCGCAAAAGCTACTTCCCCGAGGACGGCACGATCTATTTCCGCCCCGACGCGGCGCGCTGGCAGGACCGCGCGATCGTGCCGCAGGTCGCCTCGCTGCTCCCCGCGCGCGGCGACGCGCTGCGCGCCCTGATCGACGCGCGGGAACGGACGGGGCTCGGCGTCGCGTGCTGGACCGTCTGCCTGCACAACACGCGGCTCGGTCTGCTGCATCCCGACGCCTGCACGCGCAATGCGTTCGGCGATCCGAACCACTACAGCCTGTGCCCCTGCCATCCCGACGTGCGTGCCTACGCGATCGAATTGGTGGCCGATCTGACGCACGCCTACCGGCCGGATGCGGTGCAACTGGAATCGCCGGGGTTCATGGGCTACGCGCACGAATTCCATCACGAGAAGGACGGCGTCGGCCTCACGGCGGAGGACGATTTCCTGCTGGCGCTGTGTTTCTGCGACGCCTGCCGCGCGCGCGCCGGGGCGGCCGGCGTCGATGCGGAGGCGGCGCGGCGTACGGTGCGTCGCTGGATCAGCGAAACGGCGGAGCGCCCGGTGCCGGCGCCGCGCTGGCCGGATTTCGTCGCGCGCGGGCCGGCGGTGTTCGCCGCGCATCCGGAAGTCCACGCCTACGTGCTCTGGCGCTTCGAGCCGGTGACGAGCCTGGTCGCCGCGATCCGCGCGGCGGCGCATCCGGGCAGCAGGGTGCATGTGCTCGACATCGGCAATGGCTGGCTGTGCGGCAGCGATCTCGCGGCGCTGGCGCAGGCGGCGGACGGCGTGGTGATGTGCGTCTATGACCGCGCGCCGTCCGCGGTCGCCGCCGATCTGGCCCACGCCCGCACCGCGATCGGCGCCGGGCGGTTCCTCGGCACCGGCATGCGCGTGTTCTATCCCGAGATGCGCGGGCCGGAGGATCTGGCGGCGCGGGCGCAGGCGGCGTCGGCGGCGGGCGTGGAGGAGATCAACTTCTACAATTACGGGCTGGTCCCGGCGGCGCGGCTGGACTGGGTGCGCGCGGCGGTGGAGCGCTGCCGGACGGCGACGGGAACAGCGTAGCCGGGCGATCAGCCGGCGTCGCGGACCAGGGACTGCGGCTTCACGGCGGGATCGGCCAGGCGCGCGGGATCGACCGCCGTGCCCGCGCGGATCAGCGCCATCGCCGCGCGCACCTCGCGCGGCGCGTCCACCCCGGTCGCCGCCACGACGCGGCCGGCGGCGTCGAGGTGGAAGGCGCAGAAGCTCGCATCGGTGGGCGCGCCGCGCAGGACACTGCGCACCGCGTCGGCGGGCAGGCCGGCGACCTGGATCGTGTGGCCATGCTGGTCGGTCCAGAACCACGGCACCTCGTCATACGGCGCCGCCACGCCCGCCATCGTCCGGCCGACCGCGATGCCCTGGTCCTGCGCGTGGCGCCAGGATTCCAGCCGCAGCCGCCGTCCGAGCCGCTGCTGCCAGAACGCCGCCACGTCGCCGGCGGCATACACGCCCGCCGCGCTCGCGCGCCCGAACTCGTCCACCACGATGCCGTTGTCCACCGCCAGCCCGGCCGCTGCCGCCAGTTCGGTGTTGCGCACCATGCCGATGCCCGCGACCACCAGATCGGCCGGTACGC
>JAJZVE010000217.1 GCA_021845835.1 Pseudomonadota bacterium
AGACGCAGACCGAGGCGTAGGGCGCGGGGTGGCGCGCGCTCGGCTTGTAGCTGTCGCGATAGAGCGCGATCGCCTCGGCGGCGCCTTGGCCATCGGTGATGAAATGGGCGAAGCAGTAGGGCAGGCCGAAATGCGCCGCGACCTGCGCGCCGTAGTCGCTGCTGCCGAGAATCCACGCCTCCGGCACCGTCTCGCCGGCCGGCTGCGCGCGGATGTCGCGGAACGGGTGCCGTTCGATCAGGTCCGCCCCGCTCACCCAGGCCAGCAGGTCGCGCACCAGCGCCGGGAACAGCTCGGCCGCCGCGGCGGCGTTGGGGTTGAGCGCGTGCGCGGTCAGCCCGTCGGAGCCGGGCGCGCGGCCGAGGCCCATGTCGATGCGGCCGGGCGCGATCGCCTCCAGCACGCGGAACTGCTCGGCCACTTTCAGCGCCGAATAGTGCGGCAGCATGATGCCGGCGCTGCCGACGCGAATGCGCTGCGTGGTGGCGGCAATGGCCGCCATCAGCACCTCCGGCGCCGCCCCGGCGACGGCATCGGAATTGTGGTGCTCGGCCAGCCAGTAGCGGGCATAGCCGAGCGCCTCGCAGTGCCGCGCGAGCGCCAGCGTTTCGCGGATCGAGGCGCCGGGCGCGCGGCCGGAAACGATCGTCGACTGGTCCAGCACCGCAAGCCGCATGGGCATCGCTCCGTTTTCGGCGCGGGCACGGACGGCCCACCATCGGCCGCGATGTGGCGCGCCGTCGCCGGTGCCGCAAGCGCGGCGCCGCTGTCGCATTCCCGTGCCTTGCCATCGGCGGCAGCGCGCGCGACATGACGGGCATGGGTGAACCCCCGGTGCAGGCGACCGACTGGCGGCTGGACGGCGTGCGCGTGATCCGCGGCGACCAGCTCGACCCGAACACGGCGCAGACGCCGGGCATGGAGCGCGCCGCGGCGATCAACGCCGCCCGCGTCGGCGCGCAGCGCATCTGGGCCGGCACGGTGCGCATCCACCCCGACGCCAAGACCGGCGCGCATCACCACGGGGCGCTGGAGAGTGTGATCTACGTGGTGCGTGGCCGCGCCCGCATGCGCTGGGGTGCGCGGCTGGAATTCGTGGCGGAGGCCGGGCCGGGCGACTTCATTTATGTGCCCCCCTACGTGCCGCACCAGGAGATCAACGCCAGTCCCGACGAGCCGCTGGAATGCGTGCTGGTGCGCAGCGACAACGAGGCCGTGGTGGTCAACCTCGACATCGCGCCGGTGGAGAAGCCGGAGGCGGTGCTTTGGGTCGATCCGATTCATCGGGCACCGTGATCGCGGGGCTTGCGCCCGTCGCCCGCTTTGGGCACTCCCTGCCCATGCCCCGCCCGCCCGCCCCGCAATGACCGAAGCCGCAACGTCCGCCTTCGCGCCGCTGGCCACCGAGCGGCTGACGCTGCGCCCCTACCAGCCCGACGACGCCGCCGAACTGCACCGGCTGATCAACGACTGGGAGGTCTGCCGCGCGCTCGCCGCGGTGCCGTTTCCCTATCCGCGCGCACTCGCTGACGACTGGATCGCGTCCTCGGCCCGGTCGCTCGCGCAGGGCCGCGCCTATCACCTCGCCATCACCGGCAAGGAAGGCGAGCGGGAGGTGATCGTCGGCGGCGTCGGCCTGCGCATCGACCGCGGCGCGCGCAGCGGGCATCTCGGCTACTGGGTCGGGCGGCGATTCTGGGGCCACGGTGTTGCCACCGAGGCGGCCGGGCGGCTGGCGCGCTGGGCGCTGGCCAATCTCGACCTCGACGCGATCGAGGCCAATGTCGCGACCGACAACGCCGCCTCCGTCGCCGTGCTGCGGCGCATCGGCCTCAGGCATGTCGGGCAGGGGCGCGAGCATTTCCAGGCGCGCGGCGCGGAGCAGCCGATCCTGCGCTTCGCCGCGACGCGCGAGGACCTGTTCGGCGTTCCCGACGCCGGGCCGGCGGCGGAGGGGGCCGACAAGCCGCTGCTGCTGGTCGCCGCCTGCGCGCTGATCGACTCCGACGGCCGGGTGCTGCTGGCGCGCCGGCCGGAGGGCAAGAAGATGGCCGGGCTGTGGGAGTTCCCGGGCGGCAAGCTCAGGCCCGGCGAGACGCCCGAGGCGGCGCTGATCCGCGAACTGCACGAGGAACTGGGCATCGAGGTGAGCGGGCACTGCCTCGGCGCCTTCGCCTTCGCCTCCCACGGCTACCCGACCTTCCACCTGCTGATGCCGCTCTATCTCTGCCGGCGCTGGCGCGGCACGCCGCGGCCGCTGGAGGGGCAGACGCTCGCCTGGGTGCGGCCGGAAAAGCTCGCCGCCTACCCGATGCCGCCCGCCGACCGGCCGCTGGTGCCGCTGCTGCGCGACTTCCTCTGAGGAACCCCCCATGTCCGACTCGCCCAACCCGACCGCCGCCCTGATCATCATCGGCAACGAGGTGCTGTCCGGCCGCACGCAGGATGCCAACCTGCGCTACCTCGCGACGCGCCTGGGCGAGATCGGCATGCCGCTGCGCGAGGCACGGGTGATCCCTGACGTGGCCGAGGTGATCGTGCCGACGGTGAACGAACTGCGGGCGCGCTTCGACCACGTGTTCACCACCGGCGGCATCGGCCCCACGCATGACGATATCACCAGCGAATGCGTCGCCGCCGCCTTCGGCCTGAAATGGGAGCCGCATCCCGACGCCTGGGCCAAGATGGCGGCCGCCTACCAGCCCGGCGAGTTCAACGCGGCGCGGCAGCGCATGGCGACCATGCCGCGCGGCGCCACCCTGATCGAAACCACGGTGACGATCGCGCCCGGCTTCTCGATCGGCAACGTGCATGTCATGGCCGGCGTGCCGCGGGTGATGCAGGCGCAATTCGAGAGCCTGGCGCCGCGTCTGCAGGGCGGCCGGCCGATCGTCGCGCGCGCCGTGCATTGCGCGCGCCTGCCGGAGGGGCGCATCGCCGAGGGGCTGGCGGCGATCCAGGCGCGCTATCCTGCGCTCGATATCGGCAGCTATCCCTATTACCGCGAGACCGGCAGCGGCGTCGCGATCGTCGCCAAGGGCACCGACGCGGCGGCGGCGGAGCTGGCGATCGCCGAGGTGACGGCGCTGATGACCGCACTCGGCGGCCTGCCGGTGCAGGGCGAGCCGCCGGGTTGATCCGCGCCGCCCCGGCCGCCATATGCGCGGCACCGCTGCACAGCCGGAGAGACGACCCATGCCGTTGAGCGAACCCGCCCCGCGCGAACGGCTGCATCGCCGCGATATCGTGGTGAGCGGCTACCGCCGCAGCGACGGGCTGTTCGACATCGAGGCGGAGCTCATCGACACCAAGACCTATGCCCTCAGGCTGGAGGGCCGCGAGGCCACGCCCGGCGAGCCGCTGCACCAGATGCGGGTGCGCCTGACGGTGGACGCGGACCTGACCATCGTCGCGGCCGAGGCGGTGACGGAGGCCGGGCCGCATGTCATCTGCGGCGGCGGCGCCGCGAGTTTCGCGCAGCTCGCCGGCCTCAGGATCGGCGCGGGCTTCGTGCGCGCGGCGATGGCGCGGCTCGCCGGGACGGCGGGATGCACGCATATCCGCGAGCTGGTGCAGCAGCTGGGCACGGTGGCGCTGCAGACCCTGTGGGGCCAGCGCCTGCGCCCGGCCAACGACGCGGCGGCGGCGGCGCGCATGGTGGATTCCTGCCACGCCTACGCCGCCGACGGCGAGGTGGTGCGCCGCCGCTGGCCGGAGCGCTACACCGGCGCAGCGCGCGCCGCGGCTGCCGACTGAGCCTGCCCGGCCGCGGTGCGCAGTCCTACGCCTGTTCGGCCGGCGTGCGCAGCGTCAGCGCCAGCGCGTGCAGCCCGCCGGCGAACTCGGTGGCCAGCGCCGCATGCACCGCGCGCGAGCGGGCGAGCCGCGGCATCCCCTCGAACGCGGCCGAGACCATCTGCACGGTGTAGTGCGTCTGCCCGCCGGGGGCCGCGCCGGCATGGCCGGCATGGCGGGCACTGTCGTCGGTCACCCGCAGGAAGGTGGGGGCGAAGCGGGCGGTGAGGGTGGCGGCGATGCGGTCGGCGCGGTCGGTCATGCCGGCGGTTATGCCGCCGCCGGTTCCCCCTTTGCAAATGCCGCGCGGCGCCGCACATATCGGGGCGTGATGACCCGACGCCCTCCGCGACCCCGGGCCTACGCGCCGGACCCGGATGCGCCGGGACGCTGCTGTGACATGCCCGGCTGCGGCGCCGCCGGCGACTACCGGGCGCCGAAGTCGCGCCAGTCGCTGCGCGACTACTGGTGGTTCTGCCTGGAGCACGTGCGCGCCTACAACGCCGCTTGGGACTTCTACAAGGGCATGACGCCGGCGCAGATCGAGGCCGAGATGCGGTCGGACACGCATTGGCAGCGGCCGAGCTGGCCGCTCGGCCATCTCGGCGCGCGCCTCGACGAGGCGATCCGCCGCGATCCGCTGCATGTGCTGAACGCCGGCTTCGGCCACGCCGAGCGGCGCCGGCGGGAGCAGGCAGCGGCGCCGGCGGAGCTGCGCGAGCCGCTGGCAACGCTCGGGCTCGGCTGGCCGCTGACGCTTGCCGATCTCAAGACGCGCTACAAGCAGCTCGCCAAGAAACATCATCCGGACGCCAACAACGGCGACCGGGATGCCGAGGAGCGGCTCAAGACGATCAACCTTGCCTATGCCGCGCTGCGCGGCCGGCTGGCCCAGGCGCCGCCGCTTGCCGCCACCGGCTGAGGTGCTGCCGCCGACCTGCGCTGCGCCGCGTTGCCTACCCAAGACACACGCCCCGAGCGTAAGCTCACTATCGTCGAACCACAGGACTGCTCGCCTATGAACAAGCTTGCTGCCGTGCCCGACAGCCGTTCCGTACCGACCTCGGCGATCAATGTCCCGGACACCACCGTCTCGGCGCGGGAGGCGTTCCGGATCGACACCGACCTGCAGGTGCCGGCATTCTCCCAGCGCACCGAGCATGTGCCGGAGCTGGATCTGGCCTATCGCTTCGACCGCGAGACCACGCTCGCGATCATCGCCGGGTTCGCGTTCAACCGGCGCGTGATGATCCAGGGCTATCACGGCACCGGCAAATCGACGCATATCGAGCAGGTGGCGGCGCGCATCAACTGGCCGACCATCCGCGTCAACCTGGACAGCCACATCAGCCGCATCGACCTGATCGGCAAGGATGCGATCGTGCTGAAGGACGGCAAGCAGGTGACGGAGTTCCGCGAGGGCCTGCTGCCGTGGGCGTTGCAGCACCCCTGCGCGCTGGTGTTCGACGAATACGACGCCGGCCGGCCTGACGTGATGTTCGTGATCCAGCGCGTGCTGGAGGTCGAGGGCAAGCTGACGCTGCTCGACCAGAACCGCGTGATCCGCCCGCATCCGGCGTTCCGCCTGTTCTCGACCGCGAACACGGTGGGGCTGGGCGACACCACGGGCCTCTATCACGGCACGCAGCAGATCAACCAGGGCCAGATGGACCGCTGGAACATCGTCGCCACCCTGAACTACCTGCCGCATGCCGAGGAGACCGAGATCGTCATGGCCAAGCTCGGCATCGACCCTGCCGACAAGGCCGCGAGGAAGCGGGTGGAGAGCATGGTGGCGCTGGCCGACCTGACGCGCGCCGGCTTCATCAACGGCGACATCTCCACGGTGATGTCGCCGCGCACGGTGATCACCTGGGCGGAGAACACGCGCATCTTCGGCGAGGTGGGCTTCGCGTTCCGGCTGACGTTCCTGAACAAGTGCGACGAGGCGGAACGCGGCACGGTCGCCGAATACTACCAGCGCTGCTTCAACGAGGAGATCCCGACCGGCACGCTGGCGCGGCGGGTCGCGTGAACGGTTGCGGGGATGGATGAGGTCCTGAAAGGCGGCACGGGCGCGGTCTTTCTGTTCCTCTATCTGCTTCCGGGGTTTCTGGGGGCGCTGGTCTATAATTTTCTGGTCGAGGGCAGGAGGCCCGATAACTTCGAGCGGGTCGTCGTGGCGCTTCGCTTGTCAGCATCATCGATGCCTTGGTCGGCAGGAGCCTGCTGTTCGGGTCGTTGCTTTCGATTGCGATCGCCGGCGTGATCGCGTTCTTGAACAATTCGCGCGTTGCCTACAAGTTTCTGAATTTTTGTCGGATTACAACGAAAGCAAGCTCTGTCGATGTCTGGGCCGACACGTTTGACCGTTACCGCGGCTTCTGGATCAGGCTCCGGTTTTCCGACGGCCGATTGCTGGTCGGTTGGCCGCAGTTTTACTCCCAGTTCGGCGATCCTCGTGAACTGTTCCTGGCCGAGGCGTCCTGGTGGGAATCGGACGCAAGCGGCGGATTCACCGCAAAGGATATTGAAGGCGCGGGCGTATATGTCGCAGACTTCTCCAAGATCGACGCCATCGAAGTACTGAAATAGGAGGGTGATATGGGACGATTCGTGAGCCGCCCGTACCGGAGCGGAGAAGGCGAGAGGCCAACAACGCCGAAACCGACGCCGCCCGATGCGATGATCAAGAGTAATCAGGGCCAACGGCCAAGCGCGCCGAGGCCGGCGCCGCCGCAAAGCCATGTGGCCGCCGCAGCGGCGAATACGCCCGCTCCCGGGAAACCCTGACGCCTGCCCGCGGATGAGATGACGACAGCCAGCAAAGACAGCCCGCGCAGCGAGGAGTTCAAGCGCGCCACTGCCGGGGCGCTGCGCGCGATGGCGCAAAGCGACGAGGTGCAGGTGGCGTTCCAGCCCGGCCCCTCCGGCCTTTCCGGCAAGCGCGCGCGCCTGCCGCTGCCGACGCGCGCGCTGCCGCCGGCCGAGATGGCGCGGCTGCGCGGCGTCGCCGACAGTCTGGCGCTGCGCCTGCGCCATCACGACGACGCGGTGCACGCCGCCCGCATGCCGGCGCAGCGCGATGCCCGCGACGCCTATGACGCGCTGGAACAGGCGCGCGTGGAGGTGGTCGGGTCGCGCCACATGGACGGGGTCGCCGCCAACCTGCGCACGCATCTGGCCGAAACCTGCGAGGCCGAGGGCTACGACCGCATGACGCGGCGCGACCAGTTGCCGGTCGCGGCCGCGCTGTCGCTGCTGGCGCGCGAGCGTATGTCCGGCGAGCACACGCCCGAAGCCGCGTCCCGCGTACTCGACCTCTGGCGCGACACGCTCGGCCCCAAGGCCGAACGCGCGCTCGACGAGATGGCGCGGACGCAGGCCGATCAGACGGCGTTCGCCCGCGCCGCCCGCAAGCTGCTGGCGGCGATGGACCTCGCCGAGGCGGAGGCGGACGCCGAACCCGAGCAAGGCGACGAGGAGTCGGAGAGCGGCGCCGAACAGTCCGGCCCGCAGGACGCAAGCCAGGAGAGTGAGGGCGACAGTCGCAGCGAAACCGAGTCGATGCTCGGCGCCGAGCCGCAGGAGATGGAGGGCGAGGCGGCCGAGGACGACGACGGCCAGGACGCCGAGGACGAGGCCGCCGCCGCGCAGGGCGAG
>JAJZVE010000218.1 GCA_021845835.1 Pseudomonadota bacterium
GCTGCTGAACCTGATGTTGCGCCGCGCGATGACGCCGGCGCGGCTGGCGGAAGCGCGCGAGACGGCCGAGCGCGGCGTCGCCGGACGGATGGAAGGCCACGCCGCGATGGACATGTCACTTGCGGGCGGCAGCGTTGTCTCCCGCGCGTTGTCGCCGCGCGGCTTCACCGCGATCAGCCATTACTACGTGATGGACTGGGCGAGCGTGTGGATGGATATCGTGGGCGGCTTGCTGATTGCCGGTGCGCTTGCCGCCTGGGTACCGAAAGACGTCTGGAGCGGGATCTTCCTGACCCATACGCCGCTTTGGTCGAAGGTGGTCGGCCCGCTGATCGGGCCGCTGGTTGCGGTCGTCTCCTTCGTCTGCTCGGTGGGCAACGTGCCGCTGGCCGCGGTGCTGTGGAACGGCGGAATCAGTTTCGGCGGCGTGGTCGCGTTCCTGTTCGCCGATCTGATCATCCTGCCGATCCTCGACATCTACCGCCGCTACTACGGGCGCCGCGTCGCGCTGCTGCTGCTGGGCCTGTTCTATGCGGCGATGGTCGGCGCCGGTTATATCGTGGAACTGGCGTTCGCCGCGCTGGGTTTGGAGCCGGAGGGGCGGCGGATCTCAGTGCTACAGGCCGGCATCAGCTGGAACTACACCACCGTGCTCAATATCCTCGCGCTGGCGCTGTCGGCGCTGCTGATCTGGCGGTTCGCGCGGACCGGCGGCCCGGCGATGCTGGCGATGATGGGCAACCCGGCTGGCGATGCGCCAGCGGGCGGACATGCGCATCACCACCCCATGTGACCGGCCCAGGCTATGGATGCCTCGATGAACGATCTCGCCGGCAAACGCGGCACCCCGCCGCGGGAGCATGCCGCCGCTCTGGCCGAGGCGGAAGGCCATCACCCGGATGTTTCTTTCGGCTGGGACGACGTAACCATCTCGCGGCGCACGAAGAAGATAAAAGGCTTGCACGAGAACGACTTCATCGTGGCGGCCAGGCTGGACCGTCTGACCCGGGGGCGGGACGGGCGGCTGAGGGGGGCGCCAGCCCCGGCGGGCAGACCAGGAGTTCTCGCGGTGCCGAGCAGACCGAACCGATACCAGCGCATCGCCCCGTTCTACGACCTGCTCGATCTGCCTTTCGAATTCGGCCGCTACCGCAAGCTCCGCCCGCAGCTGTTCGAGGGGCTGAACGGCCGGGTGCTCGATGCCGGGGTCGGCACCGGGCGGAACATCCCGTTCTATCCCGCGGGCGCGGAGGTACTAGGGATCGACGCGAGCGCGGCCATGCTGGCACGGGCAGAGCGCCGGGGACAGCGGCTCGGACGGGTGGTGGCGTTGCGGCAGATGGACCTGACCCGGCTCGATCTGCCCGATGCGTCGTTCGACGCCGCGGTGGCGAGTTTCGTGTTCTGCGTGCTGCCCGAACCCGACCAGGTTCCCGCGCTGCGCGAGCTTCGTCGCGTCCTGCGCCCCAACGGGCAGATCCGACTGCTGGAATATGTCCGCCCGCACGGGCGGTTGCGCCGCGCCATCGCGCGTCTGTGGGAACCCTGGATGGCCTGGGCCTATGGCGCCGGTTTTGATCGGCACACCGAGACGCATGTCGCGGAAGTCGGGCTCGAGATCACAAGGGCCAAGGACGCGGTGCCCGATCTCATTCGGTTTCTCGAACTGAAGGTTCCGGCGGGACCGGTGTGGCAGGGCGGCGCGACCTGATGGACGGGAGCACATCGACGCGACCGCCCGGCCGGGGCACGCGGTGGCGGCTGGGCGGGCTGCGCCCCTGGCTCGGGTGCCCGTCACTGCGGCCAATATCGGCGCGATCGCGGTGCTCGCCCATGTCGCGGGCATCGCCTATTGGTCTGCTGCCGGTTTGGTGGACACGCTGTTTAGTTCGCGACGGCGATCCTCTCGAACTCCATAGGACTGAGATAGCCGATGGTCGAGTGGCGCCGCTGCGCGTTGTAGAAACGCTCGATGTAGTCGAACACGTCGGCACGCGCCTGATTGCGGGTCCGATAGAGCTTGCCGGCAGTGCGCTCGGTTTTCAACGAGGAGAAGAAGCTCTCCATCGCAGCATTGTCCCAGACATTGCCGGACCGGCTCATGCTGCACACCACGCCGTTGTCGGCCATCAGCTTCTGGAACGGCTCGCTGGTGTATTGGGCGGATTCAAGCGGTCGTCGCAACACGTGGTTGAACCGCACGTAGCACCTCGTCAAGCTTTTCTGTAGGCGTTCGCCATCCAAGCGTCCTACGTGGCCTTGCATTCAGCGCAGCAGCGACTGCCTCGAGGTCGTCGGCGGTATGCGCGGTCAGGTCGGTTCCCTTTGGGAAGTACTGGCGCAGCAGGCCGTTCGTGTTTTCATTCGTGCCTCGTTGCCACGGGCTGTGCGGGTCGCAGAAGTAGACCTGTACGCCGGTGTCGATACGCAGGCGGGCGTGTTGGCTCATTTCAGCCCCCTGATCCCAGGTCAGGGATCGCCGCAGCTGAATCGGCAACGTCTTGATCGTGCGCGCGATGGCATCGCGTACTGCCTCCGCGCCATGGCCCGCGAGCGCCGGGCCGTTCTTCGCACGCACTCCGTTGCCATGGCCCGGCATGGGAGGCAGGTGAAGCAACAGCGTGAACCGCGTGGTGCGCTCGACCAACGTGCCAATCGCCGAACTTCGTAGCCCCAGGATCAAATCCCCTTCCCAATGCCCCGGCAGCGCCCGGTCTGCTGCCTCGGCGGGGCGCTGACTGATCATGACCTCGGAGCTGACATGAGACTTGCCTCGCCCGCGGCTGCGCGCCCGAGGAACCCGCAGCACGCGACCGGTGCGCAGGCATGCGGCAAGCTCGCGTCGCAACGCGCCGCGGCCCTGCACATAAAGCGACTGGTAAATGGCCTCGTGGCTGATGCGCATGGCCTCGTCATCTGGAAAGTCGAGCCGAAGACGCCGGGCAATCTGCTCAGGACTCCAGGCGCGTGCCCACCGTCGATGCTGTCGAGGCCCGTGCCGTCGCTTCTTCCACAGCACATCGGGCCCTTGGACCGAGCGTCCACCCGGTGTGGCGACCAGGCCGGAGAGCCGATCCTCGACATAGGTCCGCAGCTTTTCACTGACCGCAAGCTTCGCCGCCTTCGGACGTCGTGCCGCTCGCTCAGCGTGCCATTGCGCCATGGTGGCACGATACTCCAGGCCACCGCTGCGTGTGGCCGCGTTGCGCCGCAACTCCCGCGAGACGGTCAAAGCCGCCCTTCCAATTTGCCGGGCGATGTCGCGTACCTTTCGGCCCTGTGCGCGCAGCAGGGCGATCTCCTCGCGTTCCGCGAACGATAGATACCGCCCGGATAGCGGCTTTGCTGATGGCGCAAGCGTCGATGGCGGCATACCGCCTGCCTCCCGGAACCAGCGTGATCCCACCGGCTGGGATACTCCGGCGCTGGTTGCCGCATCTTCGCTCGACACCCCAACGGCAATCGCCTGCCAAAACCGGCGCCGATTCTCACGTTGAGCAACACCGGGCCGACCAGGTGACTGCTTCAATACCGGCCGTAGTGCTCGATCCGACAGACGTCGACCTGTCCTCATCGCAAACCCCTCCAACTTGGTGCTGTTGCGACGACCGCTTGAATCCGCCTTGGCTTCCCTGGTCGGAGTGGTGCAGCAACGCGTCCGGTTTTCCGCGGCGCCAGATCGCCATCATCAGCGCGCCGGTGACGAGCTGCGCGGTCATCGTGGCCTGCATCGACCAGCCCACGGGACTATCCGGGATTTTGTGCGTGGGGCCATAGGATGGAGAGGAGGAGACCATCGCGATGGCAATCGAGAAGGACGTACTGGATCAGTTGCTGGCAGGGCGTGATCCAGGGGAGCTGTTCGCCAAGGACGGCTTGCTTGACGAGCTGAAGAAGGCGCTGTCGGAGCGCATGCTGGCAGCGGAACTGGACGATCAACTGGAGAACGAGAGCGCCGCGGGAGCCTTCAACCGGCGCAACGGCAGTTCGAAGAAGACGGTGCTCACCGGCACGTCGAAGGTGACGCTGGAGGTTCCGCGTGACCGGGCTGGGACGTTCGATCCGAAGCTGATCGCCAAGTACCAGCGGCACTTTCCGGACTTCGACGACAAGATCATCTCGATGTATGTGCGGGGCATGACGGTGCGCGAGATCTGCGGGCATCTCGGCGGATCTCGAACAGCCGGCTGCCCGCCACGACACGGCCGCAGCCAGACGCCCAGCCTGCGCGTGCTGTCCGCGCTCGACCTGGAAGCCCAGATCCACAGCGACGGGGCGACCTGGCTCGATCGCCAACTTCTTGCCCGCGATCCGGTGCCGGTCGTGCAAGGTGGCTTCGGATTGGCGATCGAAGCCGCCCTGGAGCACCGCCGCCAGCATCACTTCGCCCATGGCGATGGACACCGGGACGCAGATGGCGGCGTGCGCTATCGCCGGAACCTTCTCGCGACGCTGGAGCGCCGCGAACTCGCGCGCACCGGCGGCGAACTGGCGGCGACGCACGCCGTGAGGTTTCGGATGTCGGCACCCGGCGACACGATCCGCGGCACCTACCGCGAGGCGGTGCTGCTCGCCTCCGGCCGCTACACCCTGGTCGAGAATGCCCAGGAATTCACCCTGGCTCCCTGGCGACCGGTGATCGAGCGTAGCCTTGGCCGCGAGGTCGTCGGGCTCGTCACCGACGGCGGGATTTCCTGGCAGATCGGCCGGAGTCGAGGGCTCGGCATCTGATGCCCAGCTGAGGCGCAGAGCTTCCAGGTCGCGCCGGACGAATCTAGTGTCCTGACTCTCTATTGCCCACCAATAACCATCTGGACCAAGTACGCATGGCTGGGCGCCGTGCAGGGCTAGTAACGCTGGCCAAGGCCGCCACGCGGCCCACCACGATGCGGTTTGCCGATTGGTGGAACTGGTCGGTATTTGCGAACTAGGACACTAGTGGTGAAGATCTGACACTTGGTTCCCGGTTCGGAATACCGCAACGGGTGGAAAGCGGACTACCTGGTGCCGGGCGCTTGGCCTCAAGACCGGACTCACTGCTTGTCAACTGCATCTGGTGATCGGACCAACGATTTACGGCAGCCGTGCAACATCTCGTGCGGTATCCAGGAAGGCTCGAAGTTTCGGCACTTGCGACGATCGCTGCGGAAAGTAGACGAACAGGCCCGGCTCGGTGATGGCCGCCTCGGGCAGCAGCCAAACCAAGCGCTTCGCTCGCAGGTCCTCTCGCACCAGCGGCTCGAACAGATACGCGATTCCGACGCCTGCCAGGGCGAGGTCGCGCGCGTAGGCAGGGTCGGTCACCAGCACGCTGCCGCGCACGTCCACGGCGACGTCCTTATCTGTGTCCTGTAGCTCCCAGGCATACACCGCCCGCCGACACCAGCCGCAGTCCGATACAGTTGTGGCGTTGCAGGTCCGAGATGGACGCCGGAGCCCCCTTTTCCACGACATACTCAGGCGCTGCGACCAGGATCGCTTGAAACGGCGGCGTGAGCCGCACGGCGACCATGTCCTGCGAGATCATCTCGCCCAGGCGGACACCGGCGTCGAAGCCGTGCGCCACGATGTCGGTCAGGCCGTCGTCGCCTGTAACCTCAACGGTCAAGTCAGGATGCCGCCGGGCCAGCGCAGCGAGGATCGGGGTGACAACAATGGGCAAGGCAACGCGGGGCACATTGAGCCGCAGCAATCCCTTGACCCGCCCGCGCTGCGCACGGACCTGCTCCGTTGCCTCGGTCACCTTCGCCAGCGCGGGCTCCACCGCCGCCAGGAACGCGGTGCCGGTCTCGGTAAGGCTCACGCTCCGCGTCGTTCGCGCGAACAGGGCCGCGCCGAGCCGGTCCTCGACAGTGCGCACGGCGTGGCTGACCGCAGACGCACCCATGCCGAGTTCGGCCGCGGCGGCGGCGAAGCCCCGTCGACGCGCGACAGCCAGCAGCACAGGCAGGTGAGGCAGCAGTTCCCGGTCCATTTATGAACCATATCGCATGACCCAGGCGATTTGCAGCGGATTGTCGTGGCTGGGCGGCATCTCCAAGTTCGGCGCACCGGGCAATTCGGCCCGCCAGACAGGGAGCATGACAATGAGCACGAGCGAGACAGTGTGGTTCATCACCGGCGCGTCCTCCGGCTTCGGCCGCGCCTTCGCCTCCTATGCCGTCGAGCAGGGCTACCGTGTGGTCGCGACGGCGCGCGACGTCGAGCACCTGGGCACCCTGGTGGAGCGGGCGCCGTCCCGCGTGCTCGCGGTGAAGCTCGACGTGACGAACCCAGACGAGATCGCAGACGCGATCCAAGCGGCGAAGGCGCGCTTCGGCCGCATCGACGTCCTGATCAACAACGCGGGCTTCGGCCTCGTTGGCGCGGTCGAGGAGACGCCAATGGCGGAGTGGCGCAGCGCGATGGAGACGATGTTCTTTGGCGCCATCGCCGTGACCCAGGCGGCGTTACCGACGCTGCGTGCGCAAGGCGCCGGCGCGGTGGTGAACATCTCCAGCATGGGCGGACAGATGTCGGTCGCTGGGTTCGGGGCCTACTCGGCCGCGAAGTTCGCGCTCGAAGGGGCGTCCGAGGCTTTGGCGCAGGAGCTCGCGCCGTTCGGCATCAAGGTGCTAATCGTGGAGCCTGGAGCCTTCCGCACAGGCTTTGCCGGGAGCGCCTTGCGCCACATGCCCGTTCTGGACGCCTATCGCGACGTCGTCGCCGGCACGCGCGACTTCGCCCGGTCCATGAACGAGACGCAGGAAGGTGATCCGTTGAAGGCCGCCGCGGCGATCGACGAAGCGCTACGTGCGGAGAAGACCCCGCTGCGTCTCCAGCTCGGGGCTGACTCGATTGCCGCTGTGCGCGCCCACGCCGAGGCGCTGCTGGCCGACCTGGCTGTGTGGGGGCGAGTGGCACGGATGTGAAGATCGAAGGGTGAGCGATAGTCGCCTGAGCGATGCGCGACCGACGTGTCGAGGATGAAGGAAAGGAGCGGTCGGATGAATGATGAACACAGAACCGCGCTCGTGACGGGCGCGAATCGTGGCATCGGCTTGGAGGTGTGCCGCCAGCTTGCCGAAGCCGGGATGCGCGTGCTGCTCGGCGCGCGCGAAGTCGCCAAGGGCAATAAAGCGGCGGCCACGCTCGGCAGCGAGGGCCTCGAAGTGCGGGCCGTGCAGCTGGACGTTTCAGACCCGGCAAGCATTGAGGCGCTTGCCCGCGACCTCGCGGGGTGCGTGGGCGTGCTGGTGAACAGCGTCTGCCCGGGTTGGGTAGCGACCGACATGGGCGGCAGGGGCGGGCGGCCGGTTCGCGACGGTGCGGCGAGCGTGGTTTGGGCGGCGCTGCTGCCGGATGGCACGCAGAACGGCGGCTTCTTCCGTGACGGCAAACCGGTACCTTGGTGACGATGCGGCGCGCCTAAATGACGCGTGTTTAGGCGACCGCTTTCGGAGACGACGCAGATCG
>JAJZVE010000219.1 GCA_021845835.1 Pseudomonadota bacterium
GAACAGCGCTGCAAACTCCACCGCCGACAGCTTCATCACCCCGTCCATCACCGGCGGCCAGCGGAACGTCCCCTGTTGCAGCTGCTTCCACACCAGCACCAGCCCGCTGCCATCCCAGAGCAGGATCTTCACCCGGTCGGCGCGTTTGGCACGGAACACGATCACCGCGCCGGAGAACGGCTCCTGGCCCAGCGCCTCGGCCGCCAGCGCCGCCAGGCCGTGCGCGCCCTTGCGGAAATCCACCGGACGGGTTGCCAGCAACACCCGCACGCCGGGGGGAACCGGGATCATGCCGCCGAGGCGCGCACCGCGCGCAGCACCGCCGTCAGCAACGCGCCGTCCGTCCCCGGGGCCACCCGCACCACCGCCCCGGCAAGCGTCACTTCAACGGCGGGCGCAGCGGACGCTACGGGCGGCGTCCTGGGCGGCACGTGCATCGCCGGCGTCGGCGGACTTGTCTCGGTCACCAACGGTCGTGGGGCCGCAGCGACGATCGGCACGAACGCCGGCCCGGCCGGCTTCGTCGGCGGCGCCAGACCCCCGGCCTGCGCGGCGCGCCGCCAGCCGAAGACCTGCTGCGGGCAAACCTGCCAGCGGCGGGCGATCGCGCGCACCACTGCACCTGGCACCAGCGTCTCGGCGACAATCCGAGCCTTCTCCGCCTCCGACCAGCGCCGCCGCCGGGCCGGACCCGTCAGCAGCTCGATCCGCCGGAACTCACCCTTCGCGTCGTCGATAACGTCATCCATAACGATAGCTCGAACACTCCAGACCCAGGACGTCCAAGCACATCCGTCCGTCCCAGCGGAAGAAGGGCCGCGGAGCTGCGCTTACTGCTGATCCTAACGGTACTCGTACGAGCACCGCAAAGGACAGGGACGGATTTGACGACGGTGGAGATCATCGCCGGGGGTAAACGGTAGCGCCGCTGGCGGATCGAGAAGCAGCTGTGCATCGTCGCCGAGCTTGACGCAACTTCCGCAGTTTGGGCAAAAAGCCTGAACCGCCCCGGGTTCGCCGGAGGCTGTTTGGTTTGAGTCACGCTGCCATGGCTGGCTGTTCGAGCATAGCGTAGTACCGGTCTTCGGCTTCAGCTGGCGGGATGTTGCCGATGGGTTCCAGCAGCCTGCGATGGTTGAACCAGTCGACCCATTCGAGCGTGGCGATTTCGACGGCCTCAAAAGACTGCCATGGCCCGCGCCGATGGATGCCCTCGGCCTTGTAGAGGCCGTTGATGGTCTCGGCGAGTGCGTTGTCATAGCTGTCGCCGACGCTGCCGACGGACGGCTCGATGCCGGCTTCTGCCAGGCGCTCAGTGTACTTGATCGACACGTATTGGCTTGCCCTGTCGCTGTGGTGCACCAGCCCGGCGTGTTGGATCGGCTGCCGTTCATGCGGAGCCTGCTCGAGAGCATCGAGCACGAAGCTCGTGTGCGCCGTCCGTGAGGCGCGCCAGCTGACGATGCGCCTGGCATAGGTATCGATGACGAAGGCGACGTAGACGAACCCCGCCCAGGTGGCGACGTAGGTGAAATCCGAAACCCACAGCGCATTCGGTCGTGGTGCCTGGAACCGGCGATGGACGTGGTCCAGCGGGCATGGCGCCGCCTTGTCGCTGATCGTGGTCTTCACCGGCTTGCCGTGGATAACGCCCTGTAAACCCATGGTTTGCATCAGGTGCTCCACAGTGCAGAGGGCGACGTCCTGGCCTTCGCGTTTCAACTGCCGCCAAACTTTCCGCACGCCATAGACCTCGAAGTTCTCCTCGAACACGCGCGCGATCTGCGGCATCAGGCTGGCATCGCGCTTCGCCCGTGCCGGCAGAAGCGCCGGATCAACCCGCCTGCGGCCTGGGCGTGGTAGGTCGATGGGGCGATCGGCAGCACCTTGCAGATCGGCTCGACTCCATATGCCCCGCGGTGATCGTCGATGAACGCGATCATGGCTTGTGTCGGCGGTCGAGCTCCGCCTGGGCAAAATACGCCGATGCCTTGCGCAGGATCTCATTGGCCTGCCGAAGTTCCCGGTTCTCTCGCTCCAGAGCCTTCAGCCGCGCCGCCATCTCCGTCGTGACCCCAGGCGCACGCCCATTGTCGCGCTCCGCCTTCTTGAGCCATTCGTTGAGCGTCTGCCCCGTGCAGCCGATCTTGGCCGCGATGGAGACGATCGCCGCCCAACGTGACCAATGCTCGCGCTCGTGATCCAGCACCATCCGCGCCGCACGATCACGCACCTCGGGAGAAAACTTGTTCGCCGTCTTGCTTGTCATCGCTCCACCTTCTCAGGAGTTGGAGCCTCCGACAAACCCGGGGCGGTTCAGGGGAGGCGCCTCGTGCACGCCGTCGAACAGTGTCTCTAACGCTGCGGTATAGCTGGCTATCATCCGGTCCAGGCTCAACTCCCGCTCGGCGAACTGCCGCGCCGCCGTGCGCATCCGCCCGTGCAGCGGGGGAGCCGCCTGCAAGCGCGCGATTGCCCGCGCGAAACCGGCCACGTCGCCGGGCCGGCAGAGGAATCCCGTCTCCCCGTCCCGCACCAGTTCGGGAAGTCCGCCAACCGCGGACGCGATCACCGGGATCCCCATCGCCAGCGCCTCCAGAACCGCTGTCGGCCTGCCATCAAGTTCCGACGGCACCACCAGCACATCGTAGCAGGCGAGGCAGTCGCGCACGTCCGGCACCATACCGAGAAAATGCACCCGGCCGGCCGGCCATAACCCAGTGACAGCGCGATGCACTTGGCGTTCCATCGGTCCTGCCCCGGTGATAACGAAGCGCATGCTCTTGGTGCTAGCGAGCCGACGAGCTATTTCGAGGAACGTCAGCGGAGCTTTCTCATGCGCCAGACGGCCGGAAAACCCCACTACAAAGCATCCCGAATCTATCCCCAGACTTTCGGCCATCCGTCGCGAACGCAGTGCCGGGGTGTAGTAATCGAGGTCGATTCCGCTCGGAATCATGCAGATACGTTCAGCGGCCTCACCGTGCGACAACAGCCAGCGGCGTACTTCCTCGTTTTCCACCAGGGTCAGGTCGATTAGGCGGGCGTGTCGGCGGTTGCAAGCCGTGTGACCGATCGTGTTGAAGAGAAGATCCACCACCCGGAGTGACGGAAAGCGCGCTCGAAGCCGCGCCAGTGCCTCATAGAACACCGTGCTGCCGACGATCCACAGCACGTCACACCGCTTGGCCGCGATCACGTAGTCGATGAAATCGTCCCATTCGTGTTGCGCCAGGAAACGCGGTAGGTGATAGATCTCGTCCGTCGCTGGTTCGAACCAGGCAGTAGTGTCGCCATGTTCCGGTCCCGCTTGCACGGTGGTCACCACGATCAGACGGTAGCCGGCTGTCCGCAGATTCTTCAGTATCTCGCTCAACAACCGCTCCGCCCCACCCAGCACTAGGAACGGCATGGCGAGCACGACGGTCCGACCGTGCGTCCCAGCGGTGCCACGAACAAGCAGGTTGCGTGGCCCCTCCGCCGCACGCAGCCGCAGACTGGCGCGGTCGCGCGACCGCGCCAGCGCTTCCTCGGTGATCCGGTCGCCCTCAGCCTCCCGCAGCAGCCCTCTCTGCACGCTGCTTGGGAGCTTGCCTAGGGTGCCGCTGAGACTTCCTTGCGAGTGTGCACGGTACAAAAATAAATGTTCGCCGCAAATGTTGCGGAACCGCGCGCCAAGGCTAGCCAGACGAATCCAGAAACGCCAGTCCTCGTGCAGTTGCACTTCGCCGGGGACCGAGTCCTGGTAGCCACCCGCCTCCTCCCATAGTACTCGACGGAAGACTGCGCAGGTGGTGACATGGTTGCCCAACTGCAGCAGGGCAGAAAGGTCGGGCGCCGGGAGTACCCCGTAGGTTTCCTCAACTGCGCCGAATCTGCGGACAGACGTGGAAACCACGTCGTAGCCGCTCTGCTCCAGCAGGAAGACCGCCTTTTCCAGATATGTCGGACGCAGTTTGTCATCGGCGTCCAGGCAACAGATATAGCGGCCCTTCGCATGTCGGATACCAAAGTTGCGGTTGTCCCCCGCACGGTGCGGTTCATCACGGAACAGGACCGTGGTGCGTGACCGGTGCAGCGCGCGTAACACCGAGGGCGTGATGCCATCGGTCGAACCGCCCTCGACCACGATGATCTCGAGGTCGTGCAGAGTCTGTGCCAGTACCGAGTCCACTGCCTCAGCGACGAAGGCGCCGTAGTTGAAGCAGGGGATCACCACGCTCACCAGCGGACGATCGGCCGGCCAGGCGTCCTCGGCATGGGGTTCGGCCGGTGGCACTCCCGCCGCCAGGTTCGTGGGCACCGCGGCTTCGCGGTCCTGCTGGTGATAGGAAATGTAGATCATCAGCTGAGCGAGCAGGGCCTTCAACCCGTGTTGGCGCGCCACCTCGTGCGCCCGGAGCAGCCGTTTGCGATCCATCGTTCGCCACAACACCCACGCGGGTTGCAGTAGGGCGGAGAATCGCCGAGGGGGCATAGCCCGGTGCTCCTGGCTCAGCCGCGCAGCAGGTCTGGCAGCAGCACAGAGAAGTTCGGCGGCCGGACCGTCAGGCCGGCAGCGCGCAATCGGGTGGTGTCGCCGCGCAGGACCCGCATTTCACCGAGACGCTGCCGCGCCGGAACCACCGTGATCGCCATTGGCCGGCCAGCAAGGCGGATCATTTCCTCCACCAAAGGCCGGAGTCGCACGGGGGCGCCAGAGCAGATGTTGATAACTTGGCCAAAGTTTGCGGGGTTGGCCGCCAGCGCCACGACCAACAGCGCCGCGTCGTTCACGTCTATAAAGTCGCGCGCCACATCCAGATCACCGACCTCCAGCTTCGGACCGGCCGCGCGGATCTGCGCCGCGAAGCTTGCCAGCGCGAGCCGCGGCGGCATGCCCGATCCCACCGGATTGAACAGCCGCGCAACCAGCACCTTCAACCCCGCCCGCGCCCAGGCCATGCCCAGTTGCGTTTGGGCGCATTTAGCGACGCCGTGATGGGTCAGCGGCACACAGGGCTGATCCTCAGTCACCGGCTGGCGGTCTTCGGGAACGAAGCCGTATTCAGCTGCCGATCCGATCAGCACCACGGCCGGGCTTGGAGTTCTGGCCACAGCTACGTCCAGCAGCCGTGCAGCAAGCAACAGGTTCGTCTCGTATAATGCTGCCACCGACGTTGCCCAGGCGGAGCCGGCGAGGTGGAACACGACATCCGGCGCGGTGGAGGCCAGTGCCGCAGCGAGGGCGTCGGTGGTCCAGGGCCCGGGACCAAGCACGATCGTTCCCGGCGGCACAGGGGTCGGAGCGGCACGTACGGCGCGGGTCACAGTCCAGCCCTCGGTTTCCAGCCGGGCCACCACGCGCCGGCCGAGGAACCCGTTGGCGCCTGTGACCAAGGCACGACGCAGCATCACGGGGAGCTGCCGAGGCGGGGCAGGAACCGCTCCGAATCTTGTTCGAACATCTGCTGGGCGACCGCAAAATCCTCTGGTCGGCCGATGTCGAGCCAGACGCATTTCTGCCGATGACACAGCACCGTCCGCCCGGCCCGCATCATCGCCACCATGAGCTGCGGCATATCCAGCGGCTCGTTCGGGCGGACGAAGGGGCGCACCGCTGCCGCACGTAGAACATAAAGACCCATACTAACCAATTGCCGTTGGCTCGGCTTTTCCCGGTAGCCGACCATGTGCATGTCCGCGTCTACGTCGATGAGGCCGAACTCCACCTTCACCTCCCGCTCGAACACGCCGATCGTCGCATCTACTCCGGCAGCGCGATGCGCTCCGATCATGCGGCCCATGTCTAGCGTGGTGAGCAGATCGCCGTTCGCCAGCACGAAGTCCTCGCCCAGACGGTCTAGCACCGCGCCCATCGGTCCGGCGGTGCCGAGCGGACGATCCTCCCCGCTGTATTCGATGGTCAGGCCGAAGCGTCCGCCGTCGCCGAAGAATGCCTCAATCAGATGGCGCATATGGTTAACCGCGAGGACCGCGTGATCGACTCCCGCATGAACCAGCTGACGCAGCAACAGTTCGAGCACCGGCATCTCGCCAAGCGGCATCAATGGCTTGGGTAGGGCCGCGGAGAACGGATAGAGTCGGGATCCCTTGCCGCCGGCCAAGATGATGGCTTTCACTGTGCGCCTCTCCCGAGGTTAGACTGTGTAGGTGTCGGTCCGATAGAGGTTCCGATGTCCATCGATAAACATGATTGTCCGGCGCAATCCCTCATCCAGCGCCACCCGCGGTTCCCAACCCAGCAGTCGGCGCGCTTTCCCGTTGTCGGACACCAGTTTCCACACTTCGCTTCCGGCAGGGCGCTCCCGCAAAGTTTCCGTAACCACCCGCGCACCACTACCCATCAGCGCCAGGATACGGGTCGCGAAATCACCAATGCTGTAGGTTTCGCCGGTACCGAGGTTAATCGTCTCCCCCTCGATTCCCGACGCAGTAGCGGCGCGCAGAAAGCCATCCACTGTGTCGCCAACGAAGGTCATGTCACGCATCGGTGTAAGCGAACCGAGTTTCACGGCGTCGCGCCCAAACGCCTGGGCGATGATGGTGGGGATGAAGGCGCGAGCCGATTGGCGCGGGCCATAGGTGTTGAACGGCCGCAACGTCACCACCGGGGTGGCGAAGGAGCGGACATAGCTCTCGACAAGCTTATCGGCGGCGATCTTAGAGGCAGAGTACGGTGACTGGCCTTGCAGCGGATGGTCCTCATCGATCGGTTCGTAGCGTGCGGTGCCGTACACCTCCGAGGTGCTGGTATGCACCACCCGTTTCACACCGAAGCGCCGCGCTGCTTCCAGAACGTTAAGTGTGCCTTCCACGTTGGTCCGCACGTAGCTGCGCGGGGCAACATAAGAGTGCGGGATGGCGATCAGCGCGGCCAGATGCAGCACGATGTCCTGCCCCTCCACCGCGCGGAGGACGAAGTCGCTGTCCTCGACGGCGCCGGGCATGATGGATACCCGCGCCAGGATGTCCGCCGGCAGCAGGGCGAGGTTGCCGAGGCTGGAGGCGGAGTTGTAGCGGGTCATGCATGTAACCCGCGCGCCGGCGACAATCAGCGCCTCGACTAGGTGGCTCCCGATAAAGCCGGCGGCACCGGTCACCAACACGCGGACGGAGTTCAATTGGTCGATCATCAAGTTCACACATGGCAAGAAACCAATCAGCTGTCAATCGGCCAGCAGTTCTAAACGCGAGCGGCTCGCACCTGCCGGCTGAGTCCGATCCGCCACGCCCGGTTCCCTGAGGTGGCTCATTCGTTCGGACAGCCTGGCGGCCTTGCTAAGCTACTAATCCGGCATACAGATAGGTAGCAGTCTGCCTCGACCCACGCTATGCTGCGGGCATGCTGAACGATCGCGATTTCCGAAAACTTCCGCCATCGACCCAGGCCGAGCTGCGCCGCGTCGCAGTGAACATGGTGCGCTCAGGGAAGAGCCGGATCGAGGTCG
>JAJZVE010000220.1 GCA_021845835.1 Pseudomonadota bacterium
CTACGCGCCGACGCCGCTGCGCCCGCTGGCCGCCCTCGCCCGCCGCCTCGGCATCGCCCGCATCGACTACAAGGACGAAGCGGGGCGCTTCGGCCTCGGCAGCTTCAAGGCGCTGGGCGGCGCCTATGCCGTGTTCCGGCTGCTCGCCGGGCAGGTGGCGCGGGCCACCGGCGCGGCGCCGTCGTCCGCCGACCTGCTGGCCGGGCGGCATCGCGCGGCCACGCAGGCGATCACCGTCACCACCGCCACTGACGGCAATCACGGCCGTTCGGTCGCCTGGGCGGCGCGGCTGTTCCACTGCCGCTGCGTGATCTATCTGCACGCCACCGTCAGCGCCGCGCGCACCGAGGCCATCGCCCGCCACGGCGCGGAGATCGTCCGCGTCCCCGGCAACTACGACGCCGCCGTGCGCGCCGCCGCCGCCGACGCGGCCCGCCTGGGGCGGCTGGTGGTGTCGGACACGTCCTATCCCGGCTACATGGACGTGCCGCGCCACGTCATGCAGGGCTACACCGTGATGGTCGCGGAGGCGCTGGAGCAGCTTGCGGCGCACGGGGCACCGCCGCCGAGCCACGTGTTCGTCCAGGGCGGCGTCGGCGCCCTGCCCGCCGCGGTCACGGCGCAGCTGTGGGACACGCTGCCGGAGCGGCCCTGTGTCGTCGTGGTTGAACCGGAAACCGCCGCCTGCCTGTTCGCGAGCGCCGCGGCCGGACATCCGGTCGCGGTCGACGGCGATCTCGACACCATCATGGCGGGGCTGGCGTGCGGCGAGGTGTCGGCACTGGCCTGGAGCATCCTCGCCCCCGGCGCGACGGCGTTCATGACCATCCCGGACGCGGCGGCGGAGGAGGCGATGCGCCTGCTCGCCGGCCTGGCGCCGCCGATCGTGGGCGGCGAATCCGGCGTGGCCGGGCTGGCCGGGCTGCTGCGCGTGGCGGCGCGGGCGGACTGGCGCGCGGCGATCGGGCTCGATGCCGCTGCGCGCGTGCTGCTGATCGGCTCTGAAGGTGCGACCGATCCCGAGAGCTACCGCCGCATCGTCGGCCAACCGCCCGGGTCGGTCGCCGGTCAGCCGTAGAGCGGCGGGCGCGGCGCCAGTTCCACGCGCACCCGTTCCCCGCTGCGCAGCGCGCGCACGCAGGCATCGGCGGTGGCGGTCGCGGCATAGCCGTCCCACGCGCTCGCGCCCACCGGCACGCCGCTGCGGATCGACTGCACCCAGGCCTGCAATTGCAGCCGGTAGGCCGCCGCGAAATGCGCGCGCCAGTCCGGGGCGAACGCCAGCGCCGCGCGCCCGTCATGGCGCAGCACCACCGGATCGCGCTCGTCGCGCGCCAGCGTGCCGCGTTCGCACACCAGTTCGGCGCGCACGTCGTAGCCATAGGCCGCGTTGACGAACACACCCACGTCCGCGATCGCGCCGCCCGCCGTCTCGAACACCAGCAGCAGCCGGTCACGCACCGCCGCGCCCGCGCCGCCGGGCACGAACACCGTCGCGCCCACGATCTCCTGCCCGAGCAGCCAGCGCGTCACATCGATCTCATGCACCGCGGCGTTGGTGATCACCATCTCCGCATCGAACCAGGGCGGCGCGCCGGCATTGTGGTGCAGGTTGTGCAGCATCACCGGCGCGCCGAGTTCGCCGGCGGCGCAGCGCGCCTGCATCCCCGCATAGGCCGGATCGAAGCGCCGCATGAAGCCGACCTGCACCAGCCGCCGCCCGAGTGCCACCTCGGCCGCGATCACCGCCTGGCATTGCGCGGCATTGGCGGCGAGCGGCTTCTCGCACAGCACCGGCTTGCCGGCCTGCAGGCAGGCGAGCACGAAATCGGCGTGCGTGTGGTCGGGCGAGGCGACCAGCACCGCATCCACGGTCGCGTCCGCGATCAGCGCCATGCCGTCGGCGTGGCGGTGCGCGGCGCCGGTTTGCGCCGCCACGCGCGCCGTCCGCTCCGCGTCCGCGTCCGAGACGGCGGCAAGATGCGCGCCGCCGACCGAGGTTGCGATGGTGCGGGCATGGTCGCCGCCCATCACGCCGGCGCCGATGACGCCAATGCCGATGCTCATGCCGCCGTCCTCCGCCCCGTTCATCCGTCCACCCGCACCCAGCGCCGCTCCCGCGCCGAGGCGTAGATCGCTTCCACGGTCTGCATCACGGCCAGCCCCTCGCGAAAATCGGCGTGCCCCGTCGCCTGCCCGGCGATCGCCAGCAACAAGTCGCGCACCTCGATGGTCTTGAGATCGTTGAAGCCGATCTGATGCCCGCCGGCGACGCAGAAGGCGCCATAGGGCGGGTGTTCCGGCCCGGCGAAAATGGTGCGGAAGCCGCGTCGCCCGGCGGCATCGTCGGTGCGGTAGAGCAGAAGCTCGTTCAACCGTTCCTGGCTGAACGCGATCGCGCCCTTGCTGCCGGACACCTCGAAGTCGTGGCGCATCTTGCGCCCGGTGGCGATCCAGTTCGCCTCCAGCGCGCCGGTGGCGCCGCCGGCGAAGCGCAGATGCGCGCGCGCCACGTCGTCCACCGCGACCGCGCGCCGCTCGGCACTGCCGGGTGCGACCGGGCGCGAGGGGATCGCCGTCGCCACGTCGCCCTGCACGCTCTCAATCGGGCCGAGCAGATAGCGTGCGGTGGCGATGATATGGCTGCCGATATCGGCCAGCGCCCCGCCGCCGCCGGCCGGATCGAGCCGCCAGGACCACGGCGTCTCGGCGTCGGCCATGTAGTCCTCGGCGTGGATGCCCTGGAAGGTGCGCACCTCGCCGATCTCGCCGCTGGCGATGATGTCGCGCGCCAGTTTCAGCATCGGGTTCTTGAGGTAGTTGAAGCCGACCGCGGTGACGACGCCGGCGCGCTCGGCGGCCAGCGTCATCTGCCGCGCGTCGGCCGCCGTCGGCGCCAGCGGCTTCTCGCAATAGACGTGCTTGCCGGCGGCGATGGCGGCCAGCGCCATTTCCTTGTGCAGCACGTTCGGCGTGGTCACGTCCACGATCCGCACCGCGGGGTCGGCGACCAGGGCGCGCCAGTCGCCGCTTGCGCGCCGGAAGCCGAGCGACGTTGCGGCGCGCAACGCCAGCTCCTCGCTGGCATCCGCGAGCAGCTCCAGCTCCACCGCGACCGGCAGCGTGAACACCC
This sequence comes from Pseudomonadota bacterium, assembly GCA_021845835.1. The sequence continues at coordinate 3,134 of JAJZVE010000220.1, forward strand.
GGCCGGCATTGACGAAGCCGAACGCATGCGTGCGGCCCATGAAGCCGGAACCGATCAGTCCCAGGCCGAGCCGTGGCGTGTCGGTCATGTTTCCTCCTCTCCCGCGCGCTGCGGGACTGCGTGCCTGCTTCTGCTGCGCCGGCAACCGTGATCACGCGCCGCCGCGCCGATTGACGCTGGTCAATGTGGCAGCCGACGGACGCACCAAGGCTGTCGGCGCCCGCTCCGGGTTGTACCGTGCCAGCGGGAGGAGGAAAGTACGATGGCAAATGCCCCTGTGGAAGTGAAGCGCACCACGCCCGTGCCGGACACGCTGCGTTCGTTCCGTGCCGACATGGACCGACTGTTCGACCGGTTCGCCGGATCGTTCGGCATGCCGTCGCTGTGGCGCATGTTCGACGCTCCGGGCCTCGGGTTCGAAAGCAGCATGGCGCTGCCGAACCCGGCGGTGGACATCGCCGAGGACGCCACAGCCTACAAGGTCACAGCCGAGCTGCCGGGCATGTCCGAGAAGGACATCGAGGTCATGCTCTCCGGTGACCGGCTGATGCTGAAGGGCGAGAAGCGGCAGGAGACGGAGCAGAAGGAGGAGAACTTCCATCTCGCCGAACGTACCTGGGGATCGTTCCAGCGTTCCTTCCTGCTGCCGCAGGACGTGGATCGCGAGAAGATCGCGGCCGAGTTCGCCAAGGGCGTGCTGACGCTCACGCTGCCCAAGACCGCGCAGGCGCAGCAGCAGCAGAAGCAGATCGAGATCAAGGCCGCCGCCTGACGCGACCAGCGGCGCGCGCCGTGGCGTGGCCGGGCCTGCCCCGGCCATCACCGGAACGACCGCCGGCATGGTGCGCAAAGCAGGCGGCAGCGGCGGGTAACCACCCTACCCCGTTCCCGCCGCTGCCCTGAGCTGCGCGATCGTCGCGCGTGAGGTGATCTGCTCGGGGTCGGTGCGCAGCTCGATCACCGCCGGCCTGCCGCTCGCCGCCGCGCGGCGGAACGCGGGCGCGAACGCGGCGGTTTCCGTCACGACTTCGCCGTGGCCGCCGAATGCCTCGATGTAGCGGGCAAAGTCCGGGTTGGTGAGCGCCGTCGCCACGCTGCGGCCGGGATAGCTGCGCTCCTGATACATGCGGATGGTGCCGTACATGTTGTTGTTGAACACCAGCACGATCGGCGCCGCGCCGTGGTGGCAGGCCGTCGCCAGTTCCTGTCCCGTCATCAGGAATCCGCCGTCGCCGACGAACGCCACCGTCTGCCGGCCGGGGAACGCGATCGCCGCGCCGACCGCCGCCGGCACCGCGTAGCCCATCGCGCCGTTGGTCGGCCCGAGGAATTGCTGCCGCGCCCGCAGGTGCATGAAGCGCGGCGGCCAGGCGGCGAAATTCCCGGCATCGCACGTCATCACCGCATCCGGCGCCAGCAGCCCTTCCAGCGCGCGCAGGCAGGCGGCGAGGTTCAGCGGTCCCGGATAGTCCGGCACCGCATAGGCAGTTAGCCGCAGCGCGCGCAACGTGCGCGTCCACGCCGCCCACTGCACCGTAACCGGCGACAGCCGCGCCAGCGCCTGCGCGAACGCATTGAGGTCGCAGGCAATGCCGAGCGCGGGACGGAACACGCGGCCGATCTCGGCCGGATCCGGATGCACATGCACGATCGGCGTCGCGCCTGCGAGGTCGAACAGCGTGTAGCCCTGCGTCGCCGCCTCCGCGAGCCGCGTGCCGAACGCCAGCACCAGATCGGCCTCGCGCGCCCGCGCGACCAGCGCCGGATCGGCACCGACGCCAAGATCGCCGGCGTAGTTGTCGAGACCGCCGTCGTACAGCGACTGGCGACGGAACGAGACGGCAACCGGAATGTCGTGCGCGACCAGGTAATCCTGCAACGGCGCACGCGCCGCCTCGCCCCAGCCGCCGCCGAGGATGGCGAGCGGACGCCGGCTCGCCGCCAGCATCTGCTGCAGGCGCGCGAGCGCGGCCGGATCGGGATGCGGGCGCGCCAGCGGCGTCGGCGCCAGATCGGGCACCGACACACGCACCTTCTGCATCTCCTCCGACAGCGCAACCACCACCGGGCCGGGGCGGCCCGTCGTCGCGACATCGACGGCGTGCGCGACGAGTTCCGGGATGCGCGCGGCATCGTCGATCTGCGTCACCCATTTCGCGAGCGGCTGGAAAAAACGCCGGTAATCGACTTCCTGGAAGCTTTCACGATCGGTCTCGGCGAACGGGATCTGGCCGACGAACAGCAGCATCGGCGTGGAGTCCTGCATCGCCACATGCACGCCGATCGACGCATGGCAGGCGCCGGGGCCGCGCGTGACGAACGCCGCGGCGGGACGTCCGGTGAGCTTGCCGCACGCCTCCGCCATGTGCGCCGCCCCCGCCTCGAACCGGCAGGTCACCAGTCGCATGCGGTCCTGCACGCCGTAGAGCCCGTCCAGCACGTCGAGATAGCTTTCGCCCGGGACCACGAAGGCGTGGCGGATGCCTTGCGCCACCAGGGCGTCGGCGAGGACGTGGCCACCAAGGCGCGGCGCAAGGGGGATGGTCATCGCGGATCTCCGGTCGGATGCACGTGTCTGAAGCGCATGCGCGCTGGGCGGAAACCCTATGCCGCCCGCTGCAACGCCTCCTCCGCCGTCAACGCAGTTTCCGGCGTGCCGGAAACGATCAGTTCCAGCACCTCGCGCTCGCTGGTGGCGCGGATGTAGCGGTCGCCGACCGCCCGGCCGCGCTTGAGCACCATCACCCGGTCGCCGACCTCGAAAATGTCGGTGAGCCGGTGCGAAATGATGATCTGCGCGACGCCCTGCCGCTTCAGCTCGGTCATCGTCTCCAGCACGCGGTTGGTCGCGGTGACGGAGAGATTGGCGGTCGGCTCGTCGAAGATCACGACTTTCGGCGCGAACGACACCGCGCGCGCGATCGCCACCGACTGCTGCCGGCCGCCCGACAGGCTTTCCACCTTCTGCTGCACGGAGTTCACATCGACCTTCAGCCGCTTCAGGTCGGCTTCGGCGTCGCGGTACATGCGGCGGCGGTTGACGAACATGCCGAAGCGCACCGGCCAGCGGCCGAGAAAGATGTTCTGCCCGACATCGAGATTGCCGCACAGCGCAAAATCCTGGTAGATCATCTCGATGCCCAGGGCGCGGCTCTCGTGCGGGGTGCGGAAATGCACCGGCTTGCCGTCGATCAGCACCTCGCCGGCATCGCGCTGATAGGCGCCGGTCAGGATCTTCATCAGCGTCGATTTGCCGGCGGAGTTGTCGCCGACCAGACCGAGAATCTCGCCCGGCAGCAGCCGCAGCGCCACATCGGCCAGCGCCAGCACCGGGCCGAACGCCTTGCCGATGCTCCGCATTTCCACGATCGGCGTCACGATGCGCTCTCCTCCGCGACGAGCCGGCCGGGGGCCGGCGGCGGGCGGCGGCGCGGGCGGCGCAGCCGTCCCAGGATGTTGTTCTGGCGCAGCCAGATGTCGCCGATCACCGCGACGATCAGGATGGTACCGATGAACACGTTGAGCCACTGCGGCGGCAGCACGAACACGCTGCCGTCGGCGAAGCGGATCTGCAGCGACAGCAGCGTGCGGATCAACGTGATCACCATCGCCCCCGCCATCGCGCCGAGCATGGTGCCGTAGCCGCCGAACACCGACCCGCCGCCGATGATCACCGAGGCGATCGCGTCCAGTTCCCGCAACTGCCCGGCGCTCGGGTTGAAGCTGCGGTAGAAGGCGATGTAGATGATGCCGGCGCAGGACGCGCAGACCGCGGAAAACACCAGCGCGGTGAGGCGCACGCGCCGCGTGTCGATCCCGGCATAGGCGGCGGCGCGCTCGTTGCCGCCGACCGCGAGCACCTTCTGGCCGAACGGCGCATACGCGAGCACGACGCCGGCGACGACGGCGACCACCAGCACGAAGATGGTCTGCACGCTCACCGCCTTCGCCACCGCGAGCGTAAGGCCGCCCTGCGGCGCCATGCCGAGCGTGCTGAGCAGTTCATAGACGTTGCGGCCGACCAGGTTGAACTGCTCGGGAAATCCCGAGAGCTGGCGGCCGGCGACGATGGTGGCGCCGAGACCGCGCGCGACATAGAACATGCCGAGCGTGGCGATGAACGACGGCAGGCGCATGCGCGTGGTCAGCCAGCCGTTGATGACGCCGGCGCAGGTTCCCGCCGCCAGCGCAATCGCGACCGCCGGCAGCGGACGCATGCCGGCCTCGTGCATCAGGAACGCCGCCGTGGCGCCGGCGAGCGCCAGCACCGACCCGACCGACAGGTCGATGTCGCCCGCCGCCATCACGAACGACATG
>JAJZVE010000221.1 GCA_021845835.1 Pseudomonadota bacterium
CTGCGCATGAAGGACGAGGACTGGCAGACGGTGCTGGAGGTCGATCTGACCGCGCCGTTCCGCCTCGCCCGTGCGGCGCTCAAGGGCATGCTGCGGCGGCGCGGCGGGCGGATCATCTCGATCGGCTCCATCGTCGGCGCCACCGGCAATCCCGGCCAGGCCAACTACGCCGCGGCCAAGGCCGGTCTCGCCGGCATGACCAAGGCGCTGGCGCAGGAAGTGGCGAGCCGCGGCATCACCGTGAACCTGATCGCCCCTGGCTTCGTTGCCACCGCGATGACGGATGCGCTGGACGCGGCGCAGCGCGACCGGCTGACCGCTGCGATCCCGCTCGGCCGGCTCGGCCAGCCGGCCGACGTGGCGGCGGCGGCGGTCTATCTGGCCAGCGACGAGGCGGCCTGGGTGACCGGCGCGACGCTGCACGTCAACGGCGGCATGGCGATGCTGTAAGGTGGCGATTGGCCCTGTCCCGAAACCGTGCTAAGCGCCCGCCCGGCCTCGTCCGGGGCGTTTCGGCAGCGGCGCGGTTACGCGCAGCGGCGATCGGGCGTTACACCCGGATGGACGAGACGTTGAAGCAGGACAGGCAGGAGCGAACCCTTCCATGAGCGATATTGCCGAGCGCGTGAAGAAGATCGTCGTCGAGCATCTCGGCGTCGAGGAAAGCAAGGTGACGCCGGAAGCGTCGTTCATCGACGACCTCGGGGCCGACAGCCTCGACACGGTCGAGCTGGTGATGGCGTTCGAGGAGGCGTTCGGGGTGGAAATCCCGGAAGACGCCGCCGAGAAGATCAGCACCGTGCGCGACGCGGTCGAGTACATCGAAAAGCAGAAAGCGGCCTGACCGCACGGCGCAGCGCGCTGACGGAACAGGGCTGGGGCGGGACAGGGATGGATGCGATGCGGCGCGTGGTGGTGACTGGCATGGGGATCGTCAGTCCCCTCGGCCTCGGCGTGCGGCGGGTGTGGGATCGGCTTTTGGCGGGCGAATCCGGCATCGGCGCCATCCAGTCCTTCGACGTGACCGACGTGCCTTGCAAGATCGCCGGCCAGGTGCCGGTTGGCGGCAAGGCGGACGGCCGCTTCGATCCGGCCGAGTGGATCCCGGCCAAGGACGTGAAGAAGATGGACCGCTTCATCCACTTCGCGATGGCGGCGGCGGCGGAGGCGGTCGCGGATTCCGGCTGGGAACCGAAGACCGAGGACGATCGCTGCGCCACCGGGGTCATGATCGGCTCCGGCATCGGCGGGCTGCAGTCGATCTACGATGCCTCGATCATGGTGCATGAGGGGCGGGCACGGCGGCTGTCGCCGTTCTTCATCCCCTCGCTGCTGATCAATCTTGCCTCCGGCCAGGTGTCGATCCAGCACGGCTTCAAGGGGCCGAACCATGCCGTCGTGACGGCCTGCGCCACCGGCGTGCATGCGATCGGCGACGCGGCGCGGCTGATTGCGCTCGGCGATGCCGACGTCATGGTCTCCGGCGGTGCCGAGGCGGCGGTGAACCTGATCGGTGTCGCCGGGTTCTGCGCCAGCCGCGCGCTCTCCGTCAACTTCAACGACACCCCGACGAAGGCCTCGCGTCCCTGGGACAAGGACCGCGACGGCTTCGTGATGGGCGAGGGCGCCGGCATCGTGGTGCTGGAGGAATATGAACACGCACGCGCGCGCGGCGCCAGGATCTATGCCGAGATCGGCGGCTACGGCATGTCCGGCGACGCGCACCACATCACCGCGCCCGCCGAGGGGCACGAAGGCGCGTTCCGCGCCATGCGCGCCGCCCTGCGCAGCGGCGGCTTCGCGCCCGCCGACGTGCAGTACGTGAACGCGCACGGCACCTCCACCCCGGCCGGCGACGATCTGGAGCTGGAGGCGGTGGAGCGGCTGTTCGGCGACGCGGCGCGGGGTCTGGCGATGTCGTCCACCAAGTCGGCGACCGGGCACCTGCTCGGCGCGGCCGGGGCGGTGGAGGCGATCTTCTCCATCCTCGCGGTGCGCGACGGCGTGGCGCCGCCGACGCTCAACCTCGATGCGCCGAGCCGCGAGAGCGTGATCGACCGGGTGCCGCACACGGCCCAGCAGCGGCCGATCAAGGTGGCGCTGTCCAACAGCTTCGGCTTTGGCGGCACCAACGCCAGCATCCTGTTCAAGCAGGCCGCCTGACGATCCGGCGCCGTCTGCTGCCGCTGCTGGCGCTGCTGCTGGCCGCATCGGCCGGCGGCGGTGCGTGGCTGGTGCGGCGGGGCCTCGACGCGCCGGGGCCGCTGGATGCGCCGCGCGCCGTGGTGATCCCGCACGGTCCGCCTTCGCTCGTGGCTGCGGCGCTGGCGGGTGCCGGGGTGATCGCACGGCCGCTGACGTTCCGCCTCGCCGCCGCGCTGACCGCGGCGTTCGGGCCGCTGCATGCCGGCGAGCTGGCGTTTCCCGCCCATGCCAGCCTGCGCGGCGTGCTTGCCGTGCTGCGCAGCGGCCGGCCGGTCGAGCACCGGCTGACCATCCCGGAGGGATTGACCGCGGCGCAGATTGCCCGCCTGCTCGACCGCGCCGAGGCGCTGAGCGGCGACACCCCGCTGCCGCCGGAGGGCGCAGTGCTGCCGCAGACCTACGCCTATGACTACGGTACGCCGCGCGCGGCACTGCTCGCGCGGGCGGCGGCGGCGATGCGGGCGGCGCTGGCGCGCGCCTGGGCGGACCGCGACCCTGGCCTGCCGCTGGACGGCCCGGCGCAACTGCTGACGCTGGCGAGCCTGGTGGAGCGCGAGACGGCGCGGCCGGAGGAGCGGGCGCACATCGCCGCGGTGTTCGTCAATCGCCTGCGCCGCGGCATGCGGCTGCAATCCGACCCGACCGTCGCCTATGCCGCGACCGGCGGCGCGGCGACCGCCGGGCGCGGGCTGACGCGGGACGAGCTGGTCGCGCCCAACCCGTACAACACCTATCGCATCTCCGGCCTGCCGCCGGGGCCGATCGACAGCCCCGGCGTCGCGTCGCTGGAGGCGGCGGCGCGGCCGGCGCACAGCGACGATCTCTATTTCGTTGCCGACGGCAGCGGCGGCCACGCCTTCGCGCGCACGCTGGAGCAGCACGCCCGCAACGTCGCCCGCTGGCGGGCGAACGAGGCGCACGGGCTGGAGCGGTGAGGCGTCGGCCGCCGCAGCGGGGCCGTCAGCTCGCCACGTCCGTCCGCGCCGCGACGCCGAGCGCCTGCGCCAGCCGGTCCAGCCGCCGCGTCACGCTCTCGCCGGCGAACACGCCGCTGCCCGGCCGCAGCCGCAGCGCCAGCGCCCCGTTCACATCGAGCCGCGTCGCCGCCAGCAGGACCGGCGTGCCGGCGGACAGCGTGTAGGCGAGGCGCAGCGCGCAGCCCAGCACCGTCGCCCGCTGCACCGCCTCCGGCGGCAGCAGGCCGCGGGCGAGCGCCAGGAAGGGCGCGTCCGGCTCGGCGTCGTAGCGCAGCGCCAGCGTCAGCCCGATGAAGGCGCGCGCCGGGTGGTCCATGCCGATGCCGGGCTGGCGCAGGATGCGCAGGAACGCCTGCTCGGCGCGGTAGTCGGGATGGTCGTGGCTGCCGGTATCGCTCATCCAGCACGCTGCCGCGCGCAGCCGGCGCCACGGTGCAGCTTCCGTGGGGAACAGCGGATCGGTCCAGGCCAGCAGCGCCGGCGGCAGTGCCGCGTCGCGGCCGTAGATGCGCGCCATCTCCCGCGCCGCCGCCAGCAGCGGGTCCTCGGCGCCCGCGGCGGGCGGCACATGCGCCATGTACCAGCCCTCGCGCAGCCCGGTGGCGCTGAACACCACGCGCCGTGCCCCGGTCGCCCGCAACACCCGGCGCAGCACCACGGCGGCATACGGCATGTCGTCCAGCCGCCGCCGCGGCGCCCCCGGCATGCGTTCCAGCGCGCGGCGCGAGGCGGCGGCGATCATGCCGGTAAGCTCGCGCATCTCCTCGCGGCTCACCGTGTAATGGTGGATCATGTTGAGCGGGTAGCCGGTCTGGGCGATGTGCATCCGCGCCAGCGCCCGCCAGGTGCCGCCGACAACGTAGAGGTCCTGTCCCGCGCCCTCGCCGAGCCAGCCGACCTCGGCCAGGTCCGCCTCGGCGATGGCACGGGCGCGCACGATGTCGCCGCCGGCGCGCTCGGCCAGCCGGATCACGCCGAGCCGCAGCGTCCGCGCCTGCCGCCAGCCGCCTTCTGCCAGCCGCACCACTTCCACCGAGCCGCCGCCGATGTCGGCCAGCACGCCCTCCGCCTCCGGGATGCCGCACAGCACGCCGCGGGCGGAGAACTCGGCTTCCTCCGGGCCGGAGAGGATGCGGATCGGCACGCCCGGCATGCGCGCCTGCAGGGCGGCGACGAACTGCGGGCCGTTGGCGGCGTCGCGCACCGCCGCCGTGCCCAGCACCTCGAACGGGTCGGCGCGCATGGCGCGGACAATGGTGTGGTAGCGGTTCATCACCGTCAGCGCCTGCTGCACGGCCTCGGGGTTGAGCTGCCCGGTGTCCTGCAGGCCGCGGCCCAGCCGCAGCACCGCTTTCTCGTTGAAGATGGCGGTCGGGTTGGGCCCGCGCCCCTCGAACACCACGAGGCGCACGGAGTTGGAGCCGAGATCGACAACGGCGGAGCGGGGCGCGACGGGCATGCTCAGTCCTGCTGCACGCGGTCCGGCCGGCGCGCGTGCGGCAGTCCGGTCGCCGCCACCAGCGGGCCATGCAGCGCCGAGCCGCGGCCGGACAGCGACGGGTTGGTCATGAAGTAGTCGTGCGCCGACACGCGCGCCTTGCCCAGCCCCGGCGCCACCCGCCGCCAGGCGCCATCGGCGTGCAGCTCCCACGACTGCATCGTGTCCTTGAGGTTCACGATCATGATCTGATCGAGCACCTGGGCATGCACGGTGGGGTTGTGGATCGGCACCAGCGTCTCCACCCGCCATTCCATGTTGCGCGCCATCCAGTCGGCCGAGCTGATGAACACCTGCGCGTGCCGGCTGGGCAGTTTGTGGCCGTTGCCGAACGCGCAGATGCGGCTGTGCTCCAGGAAGCGGCCCACGATCGACTTCACCCTGATGTTCTCCGACAGGCCAGGAACGCCCGGACGCAGGCAGCAGATGCCGCGCACCACCGCCATGGTTTTCACGCCGGCGCGCGACGCCGCGTACAGCCGGTCGATCAGCCCCTCATCGACCAGCGAATTGAGCTTGAGCCAGATGGTCGCCGGCCTGCCGGCGCGGGCGCATTCGATTTCCCGGTCGATCAGTTCGTAAAGCCGCGTGCGCGTGGTGAGCGGGCTGAACGCCAGCGCCTCCATGCGCGGCGGCCGGGCATAGCCGGTCATGTAATTGAACAGCCGCGCGGCATCGCGCGTCAGTTCCGGTTCGGTGGTGAAGAAGCTGAGGTCGGTATAGCTGCGCGCGGTGATCGGATGGTAGTTGCCGGTGCCGAAATGCGCGTAGGAGCGCAATCCCGCGCCCTCGCGCCGCACCACCAGCGACAGCTTGGCGTGCGTCTTGAGTTCGGTGAAGCCGAACACGACCTGCACACCCGCCGCCTCCAGCGTGCGGGCGAGGCGGATATTGGCCTCCTCGTCGAAGCGGGCGCGCAGTTCGACCATCGCGGTCACCGACTTGCCGGCCTCCGCCGCCTCGATCAGCGCCTTCACGATCGGGCTGTCGCGGCTGGTGCGATAGAGCGTCTGCTTCACCGCCACCACGTTCGCATCGCGCGCCGCCTGGCGCAGGAACTGCACCACCACGTCGAAGCTCTCGAACGGGTGGTGGACGATGATGTCCTTGGCGCGGATGGCGGCGAAGCAGTCGCCGCCGAAATCGCGGATGCGCTCGGGGAAGCGCGGCGTGTAGGGCGGGAACAGCAAATCCGGCCGGTCATCGACGATCAGCCGCGTCAGGTCGGCCAGCCCAAGCAGTCCGTCCAGCTCGAACACCGATTGCGCGGTCGCGTCCAGCTCGTCGGCCACCAGTTCCTGCAGGTCATCCGGCATGCCGGCGTTGACGGTCAGGTGGATCGCGACGCCGCGGCGGCGGCGCTTCAGCGCGCTTTCGTAGGAGCGCACGAGGTCCTCGGCTTCTTCCTCGAACTCCACGTCGGTGTCGCGGATCAGGCGGAACATGCCCTGGCCGAGCCGCTCGAAGCCCGGGAACAGCCGGTCGAGGAACAGTCCGACCAGATGTTCCAGCAGCACGAAGCGGATGCCGCCCGCTGCGCCGTCCGCGGCCGGGGGCAGGCGGATGAAGCGTTCCACCTGCGCCGGCAGCGGGATCAGCGCGCGCATGAAATGCCCGTCCTCCTCGCGCAGCAGCCGCAGCGCCATGACGAGGCCCATGTTCGGGATGAACGGGAACGGGTGCGCGGGGTCGATGGCCAGCGGGGTCAGCACCGGGAACACCCGTTCCATGAACCAGGCGTCGAGCCACACGCGGTCCTGCGCCGACAGCTCGGCCGGTTCGGCGACCTGGATGCCGGCGTCGGCCAGCTTCGCGCGCAGTTCATGCCAGACGCGCTGCTGCTCGCCGAGCAGTTGGCGCGCCCGCGCCTCCACCTCGGCGAGCTGCTGGGCGGGGGTGCGGCCGTCTGGGGCGGCGGTGGTAACCCCCGCTTTCGCCTGCCCGACCAGGCCGGCGACGCGCACCGAATAGAACTCGTCGAGGTTGCTGGCGCTGATCGAGAGGAAGCGCAGCCGCTCCAGCAGCGGATGGCCTTCGTTCTCGGCCTCCTCGACCACGCGGTGGTTGAAGTCGAGCCAGGACAGCTCGCGGTTGATGAAGCGCGCCGGGTCGTCGGGGGCGAGGACGGGCGGCGGTGCGGCGGGCGGCGGGCGCTCGATCGTCAGGGTGTCGGCCATCGTCTCATCCTCCGGTCGGCCGGACGCCGCCGCGGCGCCGCGCGGGCGGGAGTGGCGCGTGCGGATCGGGCGCAACGCAGTCATGCGGCAGAACAGGGCATGGTCGCGGCGAGAGTGCCACGCCGCGCGGGCGGCGCCAACCGCGGGCGGCGGCTTACAGCAGGCGCGGCGGCGAGGGGGGCGGCGGCGCCGCGCTCTCGGGCGGGCTGTCGGCCGCGCCCATCTCGCTCAGGACGGCGGCGGCGACGGCGCGGCTGATCGGGCCACCGGCGGCGAGCGCGGCGCGGTCCAGCCGGGCCGCCGCTTCCCGCACCGCCGCCGGCGTGCGTGGCAGGCGGGCGAGCAGCCAGGCCTGCACGGCTTCCGACACGGCGATCTGGCGCTCGGCCAGCAGACGCGCGAGCAGGGCGCGCAGCAGCTCGTCCTCGGCCGGTCGGATTTCCACCGCCGCGGTGGCGCGCAGGCGGCTGGCGAGGTCGGGCAGCGCGACCGGCCAGCGTGCCGGCGGCGTGCGGCCGGCGAGC
>JAJZVE010000222.1 GCA_021845835.1 Pseudomonadota bacterium
CGCGGCGGAATCGACGGCGTGCCGAAGGCTCGCCGGAAATCCGCGACTATCTGCGAAACAGGAAGGTCAGAAGAAAAACGATCAGGCGCAGGTTCAGCAGCTTGAGGCCCTGGCGCGCCTCGGCGGGCGAAAGCTTCGCTGTCATCGGCATCGATCCGAAGACCTTACCCTTGATCACCAGCTTGTCGCCGTCCCGCTGAAGCATGCTGATCTGCATCAGCTCGCTGTTGTCCTGGGCAAATATCTTCATCAAAAGGCTCCTCCGGATCTTTCCGGTACCACAAGGGGCAGCTCGCTCGTCCTGTTCGGCGCACGGCGGGGGATGGCCGGCGGATGCTGCGCAAGGCCCTGATCGCGCTGCGAAGCCGTCCCATCCACGCGAACGCACCGAGCCACATCCGCGCTGTTGGACGATACGGTTCTGCGCTTCGATTTTCCAGCCGTCGGCCGCGCGACCAGGGCACTGAACGCGGGTTGACGGCGCCTTTGATGGTGGCGTGCGGAACCATCGCCGCGTGATAGCCGCGCTGATGGACGAAGCGGACGGCCGCGGCGAAGATGGCAGGCACAGCCGGCACGGACATCCGGCCAATGACGCGCACGCGGGCAGCGCCTAGGGTCGGCCGCAAGGTCGGATGGGGGGATCGGGTATGTGGGACTGCGCGCGGCGTTCACCCGGAGCGGATGCCGCTCTTGCGCGTGCATCGGGCCGCCGGCTCATGCACATGGGCCCGCTTTCCGACCCCGCCGCCGCCCTGGCGGCACGCACGATGCCCCCGCCACAGGCCAGGCTGGCGACCGAACGCTTGATTTCCCTCCGCCGTACGCCGCAGGCTGATCCCGCTCTCGCCACCGCGCGTTGCGGCGACATCGCCATCGGCATGTCATAAGAAAATCCAGGGAGAAGACGTCCATGAGCGCATCCACAGCCTCGTTCCCCCTGCCCTCGCAGGTTCGCGACGCGCCGGGCGCCGAAGGGTGGGAGAAGATGTATCCCTACTTCACCCGCTTCGTGCCCGAGGACGACAAGCGGTTCTGGTTCTACAATGCGATGCACTTCCCCGAGCCGATGCCGCCATTCGATGTGATCACGGCGGAGGTTCCGTACCAGGCGCTGGGCGCGTTCACCACGCGGGTGTTCGTTTTCCCCGCCACCCTCGGCGTCGAGCATCGCATCGTCAACGGCCGCATCTACATCACCGCCAACCCGGTCACCGACCCCGAGGAGATCGGCCGCCGCCTGGCAGTGTTCCAGGAACGCGCCGGCCACTACTACCAGAACTGGGACCGGCTCTACGGCGAATGGAAGCAGCGCATGACGGCGCTGATCGGGTCGCTGCAAGCGATCCAGGTGCCGGCGCTGCCGGACATGGACGACGCCGAGGTCGTGCTCAGCGGGCGCGGCTATGCCCAGAACTTCGATGTGCGCACCGGCTTCAACCGCGTCATCGAAGGCTTCGGCCTGATGTGGCAGTACCACTTCGAGATGCTGATGCTGGGTTATGGCGCCTATGTGGTGTTCTTCCAGTTCTGCAAGCAGGCATTCCCGGAGATCGCCGACCAGACGGTCTCGCGCATGGTCGCCGGCATTGACGTACTGATGTTCCGCCCCGACCAGGAACTCAAGAAACTCGCGCATCTCGCCGTCAGACTCGGGCTGGCACCGCTGTTCGCCGACGGTGTGGCGCCGGCGCAGGTGATGGCCGCGCTCGGCAATGCCGGGGCGGCGGGGGCGGAATGGCTGGCGGCGATGGATGCGGTGCGCGACCCGTGGTTCCACATCTCCACCGGCGACGGCTTCTACCACCATCATCGCAGCTGGAACGCCGACCTGTCGGTGCCCTTCGCGGCGCTCACCCGCTACATCGCCATGCTGACCGCAGGCCAGGACATCGAGCGTCCGACCGACCGGCTGAAGGCCGAACGCCAGCACATCATCACCGAGTACCGCGCGCTGCTCGGTTCGGAGCAGGAACGCGGCGCGTTCGACCAGATGCTCGGCCTCTGCCACCTCGTGTTCCCGTTCGTGGAGGACCACAAGTTCTGGTGCGAGCACTGGTACACCACGCTGTTCTACGACAAGGTGCGCGAATTCGGCGCCCTGCTGGCGCGCTGGGGCCAGATCGCGGACGCCGAGGACGTGTTCATGCTGCATTACCAGGAGGTCGAGCAGGCGCTGGTCGATGTGACGCTCGCCTGGGCCGCCGGCAGCCCGGCCCGCGGCGCCGCACACTGGCAACCCCTGATCGCCGAGCGTCGTCGCCTCCTGGAAAAGCTGAAGGAATGGGATCCGCCGGCGGCGCTCGGCCCGCTGCCGGAAGGGATCGGCGACCCGGCGTTGCTGATGCTGTGGGGCATCACCTCGGAGACGCTGGAATCCTGGCTGCGGGTGCCGGAGGATCTGGAGAGCGAGAGGACGATCCGCGGCTTCGCCGCCGCGCCCGGCGTGGTCGAGGGGGTGGCGCGGGTGCTGAAGAACGTCAACGATATCGGCCAGGTGCAGGACGGCGACATCCTGGTCTGCCCGGTCACCAACCCGAGCTGGGGGCCGGTGTTCGGCAAGATCCGCGCCGCTGTCTCCGACATCGGCGGCACCATGTCGCACGCCGCGATCGTCGCGCGCGAATACGGCATGCCGGCCGTGGTGGGCACCGGGGTCGCGACCCGGCGCATCCGCACCGGCCAGCGCCTGCGCGTGGACGGCAGCAGCGGCATCGTCACCATCCTGGGCTAGCGGAGGGCGCGGTCATGGTGGCGACAGCGCCGGTCCGGCCGTTCGCGGACCTGGGCATGGCCGACCGGCCGCTGGTCGGCGGCAAGGGCGCGAGCCTGGGCGAACTGACGCGGGCGGGCATCGACGTGCCGCCCGGCTTCGTGGTGACGACGGAAAGCTTCGTCGCCTTCCTTGCCGGCATCGACCCCGACGGCGGCATCCGGCGCGCCGTGCAGCGTCTGTCGCCGGACGACCTGGGCGCGGTGTCGCGAACCTGCGAAGCCATCCGCCAGCGCATCGAGACCGCGCCGATGCACCCGGACCAGGAGGCCGCGATCGCCCACGCCTATCGCGACCTGTGCGGCGGCGGCGCGGAGGATGCGGCGGTGGCCGTGCGCTCCAGCGCCACCGCCGAGGACAGCGCGGAGGCAAGCTTCGCCGGGCTGCAGGACACGTATCTGTGGATCCGCGGCACCGCCAACGTCATCCACTTCATCCGCGCCTGCTGGGCGAGCCTCTACAGCGTCGAATCGGTGGTCTATCGCCTGCGCCAGGGGCTGGCGGAGGATGGGCTGGCGATGGGGGTCGTGGTGCAGCACATGGTCGATTCCCGCGTCTCCGGGGTGATGTTCACGCGCAGCCCCACCACCGGCGACCGCTCGGTGATCGCCATCGAATCGAGCTGGGGACTCGGCTCCGCCGTGGTCAGCGGCGAGGTGACGCCCGACAAGGTGGTGGTCAGCAAGGTGACGGAGGCGATCGTCAGCCGTACCGTCTCGCACAAGGCGGTGATGCACGTGCCGGACGGCGCCGGCGGCGGCACGCGCGAGCAGCCGGTGCCGGAGGCAGCGCGTGAGACGCCGTGCCTGACCGATGCCGACGTGCTGGCGCTGGCGCGCATCGGCAAGCGCATCGAACGCCATTACGGCTGCCCCCAGGATATCGAATGGGCGATCGGGCCGCGCGCCGGGGGCGGCAGCGAAAGCCTGTTCCTGCTGCAAAGCCGGCCGGAAACCATCTGGTCGGCGCGCGACGCGCAGCCGGTCGCAGGGCCGGCCGCGCGCGCGTTCGACCACGTGTTCGCCGTACTCGGCAAACGGGGCGGCGCATGAGACTTTCCGGCGAGGACATCGCCGCGCTGGCCGCCGCCCTCGCGGACTCGCCCTACGGCACGCTGCGCCTCACCGCCGCCGGCTACAGCCTGCTGCTGCGCCGCGAGGCGGGCGGCTGGAGCGCGGAGAGCGTCATCGCGGGCGATGCGCCGGCGGCCGAGGCGGTGGCGGCCGAGGCGGCGGCGGATGCCGGCCCGGCGATCCGTGCGCCCCTGGTCGGCACGTTCTATCGCGCCCCGCGGCCCGGCGCACCGCCCTATGTCGAGGCGGGCAGCACCGTCGCGCCGCAAACCGTGGTCGGGATCATCGAGACCATGAAGCTGATGAACTCGGTGCATGCCGGCGTGAGCGGACGGGTGACGGAAATCCTCGCCGCCGACGCCAGCTTCGTCGAGGCCGGGCAGGTGCTGATGCGCATCGACGGTGCGCCGGCATGAGGTTCCGTCGCGTGTTCGTCGCCAACCGGGGCGAGATCGCGGCGCGGGTCATCCGCACCTGCGCCCGCCTCGGCATCGAGACCGTGCTGGGCGCCAGCGAGGCCGACCGCAACGCGCTGCCCGCCCGCCTCGCCGATCACGTCGCCGTGGTCGGGCCGGCGCGCTCGGCCGACAGCTATCTGAACGTGCCGCGCGTGGTGGCGGCGGCGTGCGCGGCCGGGGCCGATGCGCTGCATCCCGGCTACGGCTTCCTGTCGGAGAACGCCGCGCTCGCGCGTGCCTGCGCCGAAGCCGGGATCGTGTTCATCGGGCCGGAGGTGGCGCATCTGGAGGCGGTCGGCAACAAGCTGGCCGCGCGCGGCCACGCCGAGGCCGCCGGCCTGCCGGTGGTGCCCGGCGGCGCGGTGGCAACCCCGGAGGCGGCGGAGCGGCTGGCGGCGCGGCTCGGATACCCGATCCTGCTCAAGGCGGTCGGCGGCGGCGGCGGGCGCGGCATGAAGCGCGTCGGGCGGCCGGAGGACATGGCGCAACTGGCGGCGCTGACGATGGCCGAAGCCGCGGCGGCGTTCGGCGACCGCCGCATCTACCTGGAACGTTTCGTCGCGTCCGGCCGGCACGTCGAAGTGCAGATCGCGGGCGACGGCGCGCGCGTGATCCATCTCGGCGAGCGCGACTGCTCGGTGCAGCGACGCTATCAGAAGCTGGTCGAGGAAGCGCCGGCGCCGGCCCTGGCGGAACCGCTGCGCGCCGCCATCCACGCCGCCGGCGTGCGGTTCGGCGAACGCCTCGGCTATCGCGGCCTGGGCACGGTCGAGTTCCTGGTCGATCGCGACCGCGGGGAATTCTACTTCCTGGAAATGAACGCCCGCATCCAGGTCGAGCATCCGGTGACGGAGGCGATCACCGGCCTCGATCTGGTGGCGCTGCAGATCGGGCTTGCCGAGGGGCTGCCGCTGCCGCTCACGCAGGACCAGGTGGCGTTTCATGGGCACGCCGTGGAATGCCGCCTCAATGCCGAGGTCTGGCAGGACGATTTCCGTCCTTGCCCCGGCACCGTTACGCAGGCGGCGTTCCCGGTCGGCGAGGGCATCCGCGTCGATACGCACATCCAGGCCGGCGCCGCCGTGCCGCCGTTCTACGACTCGCTGCTGGCCAAGATCATCGTCCACGGCGCCGACCGCGCGGCGGCGCTGGCCCGCCTGCGCACCGCCCTCGCCGCCTGCCAGGTGGCGGGCGTGGAGACCAATCTCGGCCTGCACGCGGCCCTCGCCGCCGACGCCACGTTCGCCGCGGGCGGCGTCGATACCGCGTTCCTGGCGCGCTTCCTGGCGGCGCGGAGCTGAGCATGGCCGAGATCGAGCTGATCGACGTCTCCCTGCGCGACGGCAACCAGAGCAACTGGAGTGCCACCGGCCTCAGCTCGGCGCAGATCCTGCAGATCGCGCCGGTGCTGGACCGCGTCGGCTTCCGCGCGCTGGATTTCGTCTCCTCGACGGCGATGGGCGTCTC
Source organism: Pseudomonadota bacterium (assembly GCA_021845835.1). Next base: position 5,772 of record JAJZVE010000222.1, read on the forward strand.
GGTGCGCAGCTTTCGCGAAGACCCCTGGCACAAGAACCGCGCCGCGCACGCGCTGATGCCGCGCACGCCGTTGCAGCTGATCGGCACCGGCTTTCGCTTCATCTCGTGGGAGACGCAGGACGCCGACTTCATGCGCCTGGTCTATCGCCGGCTGGTGGCGAGCGGCATCGCGCGCTTCGTGGTGCTCGACCCGATGCTGGACCCCGCGGCGATGCGCGAGACGGCGCGCATCATCCGCGAGGAAGGCGGCGGCGAGATCGTCGGCGCGCTGACCTACACCGTGAGCGCGGTGCATGACGACGCCTGCTATGCCCGGCTCGCCGCCGAAATGGCCGCCTGCCAGGACATCGACCGGCTCTACATCAAGGATCCGGCCGGGCTGCTGACGCCCGACCGCGCCCGCACACTGATCCCTGCCGTCAGCCGCGAACTCGGCGGCAAGGCGCTGGAGCTGCATTCGCACTGTACCATTGGCCTTGCGCCCTACGTCTATATGGTGGCGGCGCAGCTTGGCGTGGCGGCGCTGCATGTCGCGCTCGGGCCGCTCGCCAACGGCTCCTCGCTGCCGTCGGCGGTGCAGGTGGCGGCCAATCTGCGCGAGCACGGGCATCGCGTGGACATCAATGACCACGCCTTGCAACGCGCCGCGGATTACTTCCTGCGGCTGGCGCGCGCGGAAGGGCTGCCGGTCGGGCAGCCGCAGGACTACGACGCCGCCTTCCTGCGCCACCAGGTCGCCGGCGGCGTGATGACGACGACGCGGCGGCAGTTGGAGGAAGTGAAGCTCGGCCATCGCTTCGACGACGTGATGGCGGAAGTCGATCGCGTGCGCGCCGAACTCGGCTATCCGATCATGGTCACGCCGTTCCCGCAGATCGTCTGCACGCAGGCGCTGTTCAACGTGATCGGGCAGGAGCGCTACGAGAAGGTGCCCGACCAGGTGATCCGCTACGTGCTGGGCATTTTCGGGCGCCCGATCGCGCCGGTCGATCCCGACGTGCGCGACCGCATCCTGGCGACACCGCGCGCGCGCGCGATCATGGCCGAACCGCCGCCGCCCTCGCTCGCCGAACTGCGGCGGCGCATCGGCCCCCATCTGTCCGACGACGAGTTCCTGCTGCGCGCCACCATGCCCGCCGATCAGGTGGACGCCATGCTGGCGGCCGCGCCGCCGCCGGCGCGCTACAACCCTGATCTGGTGCCGCTGCTGCGGCTGGTGACGGCGGCGGCGGCGCAGGGCGGCGGGCAGGCCGTGCGCCACCAGACCGAGGATTTCACCGTGGAATTGCTCCCCGCATGAACAGCACACATTCCCCGCAGGCGCTCGCCCGGCTGCGCGCCGCCAAGGGCTTCGTGTTCGACATGGACGGTACGCTGGTGCTGGCCGACGCCCGCCACCAGGGGGCCACGGCGCTGCCGGGGGGCGTGGATCTGCTGCGCGAATTGGCGTCGCAGGGGCTGCCGTTCGCGGTGTTCACCAACGGCACGGTGAAGCCGCCCGCCGCGCTGGCGCAGGTGCTCGGCGACGCCGGGCTGGCGGTGGCGCCGCAACAGGTGATGACCCCGACCACGGTCGCCGCCACGCTGCTGCGCCGG
>JAJZVE010000223.1 GCA_021845835.1 Pseudomonadota bacterium
TTCCGATCTCGCCCCAGACGATCGCGACGTCGCCCGCCGCCAGACCCGCGTCCGCCTCGATGCGCAGCGGCGCGGCGCGGCGCAGTTTCAGGACAGCGAGTTCGTCGCGGGCCGCGTCGATCAGCGCCGCCGGCACGCGAAGGGTCACATCTGCTTCGCGCGTCAGCGCCGGCATCACCGCCGCGATCACGCGCCGCATCTCCGCCTCGCCGCACCGCGCGCACAGCGCCGGGAACGCGGCGCCGAGCGCGTCCAGCAGAAGCCGCGCCAGCGCACGCGCGCGCGCCTCCGCCGCCGCCAGTGCCGCATCTTCCGCCGTATCGAGCCGGGCCGCGATCAGGGCCAGCAGCTCGGTGGCACGGGCGCGCTGTGCCGCTGCTTCGGTGCTGCGTCCCGCCCGTTCGCCTGCTTCATGGCCCGCCGCGCGTGCCGCGGCGATGTCGGCTTCGCTGAACGCCGGCACGGCCGGCGCCGGCGCGGTCGGCGGCGAATTGTGCGGTTCCGCGAAGTCCTCGGGAAACAGCAGCAGGGTGGGGTCCGGCATGGTTCAGTACACCAGTTCTTCGTCGGCCGATTCGCTGATCTCGATCTGGCCCTGCGCCGCCATCTCCTTCGCCATCGCCACGATCGCCGCCTGTGCCTCGTCCACGTCGCGCAGCTTCACCGGGCCGAGCGCCTCGATCTCCTCGCGCAGCATCCTGGCCGCGCGTTCGGACAGGTTGCCGAAAAACAGCTCGCGCAACTTTTCCGACGCGCCCTTCAGCGCCAGCGGCAACCTGTCCTTCTCGACGTTGCGCAACAGCGCCTGTACCGCCGGCGGTGTCAGCCGCTGCAGGTCGTCGAAGGTGAACATCAGCGCCTTGATCCGCTCCGCCGCCTCGCGGTTGCGTTCCTCCAGCGCCGCCAGGAACCGCTGTTCCGACTGGCGGTCGAGGCTGTTGAAGATCTCCGCCATCATTTCGTGCGCGTCGCGCCGCGTGCTGCGCGCGAGGTTGGACATGAACTCGGCGCGCAGCGTGCGCTCCACGCCGTCCAGCACGTCGCGCTGTACGCTTTCCATGCGCAGCATGCGCATCACTACTTCCATCGCGAAGCCTTCCGGCAGCAGCGCCAGCACGCGCGCCGCGTGGTTCGGCCGCACCTTGGCCAGCACCACCGCGACGGTCTGCGGGTATTCGTTTTTCAGGTAGTTGGCGAGCACCGCCTCATGCACGTTGCCCAGCTTGTCCCACATGGTGCGGCCGGCAGGACCGCGGATTTCCTCCATGATCTGTACCACGCGGTCGCGCGGCAGCGTTTTCAGCAGCAGCCGTTCGGTGTTTTCGTAGCTGCCGACGATATTGCCGGCGCTGCCGAGATGTTCGGCGAATTCGATGCAGAGCCGTTCGACAAGATCCGACCGCACCGGTCCGAGCTGTGCCATTGCGGCGGAGATCTCCTTGATCTCATCCTCGTGCATCAGGCTGAACAGCCTGGCGCAATGTTCCTCGCCGAGCGCGAGCATCAGCACTGCGGCCTTCTGCGGGCCGGTCATCGCGGCGGCGGTGTCGGCGTTGGCCATCAACCAGGCTCCTGCAGCATCCAGGTACGCACGATGGTCAGGCTTTCCTCAGGATGCTTTTCCACCAGTTCGGCAAGGCGGCGGATCGACGAGGCGCGCAAGTGGCCTTCGATATTGGCGACCGCGATCATCACCTCGTCGTCCTCGCGCCCGTCCGCGCGGTCGGGCGGGGGCAGGCGCGGCACGCCGCTTGCCGCGGCGAGCATGGCGCCGCCCGCCGCACCGCCGACTGCGGCGAGCGCCGGCACATCGGCCGCGATCCTGCCGCCGGCAAGCTGCGTCAGCCGCAGCACCGTCGGGCGCAGTACGAACGCCAGCGCGAGCAGTCCGACCAGCCCGATCAGCGCCGTCTGCGCCAGCCGGACCACGTCGCCCTTCTCCAGCGGCAACCCGAACAGCGGCGCGCTGCCGGCTGGCGCGTCCGGCTCGTGGGCGAAGATCATGCTGGCGACTTCGACATGATCGCCGCGCTTGTCGTCATAGCCGATGGCGCCGCGTACCAGCGCGGTGATGCGCGCCAGTTCCTCGGCGGTGCGCGGGCGCCAGTGCGCCACCCCCCTGGCGTCGCGTTCCTCCACGCCATCCAGCAGCACCGCGAGGCTGATGCGGCGGATTTGCGGATGTTCGCGCACGATGCTGCGCACCGTTTTGCCGATCTCGTAATTGGTGGTCTCCTCCTGCCGCTGGTCGGCGTTGCCGGCGCTGCCCTGCTGCGCGTCGGGGTTCGGCAGGTTGTTCTGCACGCTGGTCGTCGCGGCGGCCTCGGTGCTGCGGTTCTGCTCGCTCACCGTCTGCGTGCTGCGCACCACCTGGCCGTCCGGGTCGAAGCGTTCCTGCGTCTCATGCACCTGGTCGAGGTCCATTTCGATCGCCGCTTCCGCCTGCACGCGGCCGGGGCCGAGGCTGCGCGAGAGCATGTCCTCGACCGCGTGGGCGAGGCGCTGTTCGGCGCTGTGCTGCATCTCGTCGAGCGTGGCGGCGGCGCCGAGCGGGCCGGCGGGCTGGCCGGCGCGCGCCAGCAGCGTGCCGCGGCTGTCGGCGAGCGCGATGTTCTCCGGCCGCAGCCCGGGCACCGCGGCGGCGACCAGATTGAGGACCGCCTGCACTTCCTCGCGATCCAGCCGCGCCGCCCCGGTGAGGGTGAGCAGTACGGAGGCCTGCGCCGCCTGCTGTTCGCGCGCGAACGGCTCGCGGTGCGGCAGCACCAGATGCACGCGCGCCGCGCGCACGCCGCGGATCGCCTGGATGGTGCGCGCCAGTTCGCCCTCCAGCGCGCGGGTCTGGTTGATGCGCTGCGTGAACGCGCTGGCGAGCAGCCCGTCGCCGCGGTCGAAGATCTCGTAGCCGACGGAGCCGCCGCTGGGCAGCCCGTCATGTGCGAGCGCGACCCGCGCGGTCGTCACCTGATCGGCCGGCACCAGGATTTCGCTGCCGCCGGAGCCGAGTTGATGGGCGATGTGCTGATGCTCCAGCAGGTCGGCCATCTGGGATGCCTCGCGCAGGTCGAGGTCGCCATAGAGCAGCCCCATGCGCGCGCTGCCGCCGCGCAGCGCCAGCACCAGCAGCAGCGTGAACACGGCCAGCGCGACCGCGGCCATCGCCGCGAGGCGCACGGCACCGAGGGCCTTCAGCCCCTCCAGCACGCCGTTCATGGGGCGGCGTCTCCGATCGATGCTGTCGCGCGCGGCATTCTGCCCGGCCGAAATGACTACCGGGCAGAACTTGCCGGGGCGGGCTTACCGGGGCGTTAAGCGCATCCGCCGCTGCCGCGCCGCGGCCGACTCGCGCTATCCTGCCGGCGTCCCCGTGCCGGGGGCGGAACGCAGCGCAAGGGGACGCCGATGGACGCGCCGTGCCGAATGATTCTCGACGTGGACACCGGCATCGACGATGCGCTGGCGATCTTCTACGCCCTGCACCGGCCCGGCATCGTGCTGGAGGCCGTCACCACCACCTTTGGCAATATCGATCTCGCCTCCGCCACGCGCAACACGCTGCAGGTGCTGGAACTCGCCGGCCGCGGCGATGTGCCGGTGGCGCCGGGGGCGGCGCATGCGCTCACCCGGCCGTTCGCACGCGGGGCGGCGCATATCCACGGCGAGAACGGCATCGGCGGGGTGACGCTGCCGGCGCCGCGCGCCCGCGCGCGGGAAGAGCACGCCGCCGACCTCATCATCCGCATGGTGCGCGCCAATCCCGGCGCGATCACGCTCTGCACCGTCGGACCGCTGACCAACGCCGCGCTGGCGCTGGCGCGCGCGCCGGAGATCGCGGGGCTGCTGCGCCGCCTCGTGGTGATGGGCGGCACGCTGTTCCATCCCGGCGTGCCGGGCATCGCCAGCCCGATGGCGGACGCGAACATGTGGAACGACCCGGAGGCCGGACGCATCGTGCTGCGCGCCGGCGCGCCGCTCACGCTGGTGGGCATGGACGTAACCATGCAGACGCTGTTGACCCCGGCGATGACGGACGAGATCGCGGCCGCCGGCGGTGCCGCCGCGACCATGATGCGCATTGCGCGCTTCTACGTCGCGGCCTACCAGGCGCAGTATCCGGACATCGCCGGCTGCGGCCTGCACGATCCGCTGGCGGTCGCGGTGGCGGAGGATGAATCACTGGTGACGACGGAAGCGATGCAGATCGACGTGGAACTGGCCGGCGAGTTCACCCGCGGCCAGGTGATCGCGGATCGCCGCCGCACCGGCCTGACGCGGCCGAACGCCGCGGTCTGCCTGGGCGTGGACGAGCCGCGTTTCCGCGCCCGCTTCATGGCCGCCATGCGGGGTGGCACGGCGGCGTGAACCCGCCGGCGGCGGATTGAGCCGTTGCGCCGACTGCGCCATAACGACTCGCGCCGCTGCCGGTCGTCAGGGCGGATCACAGGAGGAGGAAACCATGCAAAGACGCTCCCTGCTGCAAGGCATTGCCGGGGCTGCCGCGATCGGCATGCTGCCCGCCGCGTCGCGCGCCGCCGAGAAGACCATCGTCTATCTCACCCCCGGCCTCGACCTGCCGTTCTGGCGCTACCTGTCCAAGGGCATCGAGAACACGGCGAAGCCCGCCGGGTACGGCTTCCTGGCCCTGGACAGCCACAACAACGCCGCCACCCAGCTGAAGAACGCGCAGGACGTGATCGCCCGCGGCGTCGCCGGCATCTGCATCTCGCCGACCGACAGCTCGACCGCCCCGGCCGTGCTGGGGCTCGCCAAGCGGGCCAACATCCCGGTGATCATTTCCGACATCGGCACCAATTCGGGCGAGTATGTCTCGTTCGTGATCTCCGACAATTTCGAGGGCGCGTACGGTATCGGCAAGGTGCTGGGCGAGCAGCTGAAGGCGAAGGGCTGGCAGGACGGCTCGGTCGGGCTGGTCACCATCAGCCAGGCGCGCAAGAACGGCCAGGCGCGCACCGCGGGCTTCCGCAAGGCGATGAAGGAAGCCGGCATCACCAGGGAGGCCGGGCTGCAGCAGATGCAGTCCTACACCGCCGACGAGACTTTCAAGTTCGTGCAGGACATGCTGACGGCGCATCCTGACATGCGCGGCCTGTTCGTGCAGACCGACCAGCCGACCACCGGCGCGCTGCGTGCCATCAAGGCGGCACGGCGCGAGGGGCAGGTGCTGGTCGCCGCCTTCGACGGCACGCCGGAACTGGTGCAGCTCATCAAGTCCGGCCAGGTTGTCGGCTCGGGGATGCAGCAGCCCTACGAGATGGGCGTGAAGTCGGCCGAGGCGCTGCTGGCGCACTACAAGGGCGGGACGGTGCCGCGCGAGACCTCGGTGCCGATCCTGGTCGTCACCAGCCAGAACGTCGATCAGATGCTGCCGACCATCAAGCAGACGGTGTTCGCCGGCGAGCTGACCTGATGGCCGCTCCGGCGCCGCTGCCGCAGGCGGCGCCGGGGCCGCTGCTGCAGGCGACGGGCATCGAGAAATCCTTCGAGCGTACGCGCGCCCTCGCTGGCGCGACGCTGGAAGTGGCGGCGGGCGAGGTGCATGGGCTGCTGGGCGCCAACGGCGCCGGCAAATCGACGCTCTCGCGCGTCATCAGCGGCCATGTCCGGCGCGACCGCGGCACGCTGACCTGGCGCGGCCGCGCGCTCGACGTGCGCAGCCCGCGCGAGGCGATCGCGGCCGGCATCGTCATGGTGATGCAGGAAACCAGCCTCGCGCCCGACCTCTCGGTGCTGGAGAACATCTTCCTGCCCGAACTGGCGCGGCCGGGCCGGCTGCGCTACGGCGCGCTGCGGGAACGGGCGCGCGGCATTCTCGGCAGTCTCGGGCAGGCGGATGGGCTGGCGCTCGATGCCGAGGTGCATCGCCTGTCGGTCGCGCAGCGGCAGTTGGTCGAGATCGCCAAGGCGCTCGCCGTCAATGCCGCGCTCATCATCTTCGACGAGCCGACCGCCTCGCTCAGTCCCGGCGAGGTGGAGCGGCTGTTCGACGTGATGGCGCGGCTGCGCGCCGCCGGGCACGCATTGGTGTTCGTCTCGCACCGGCTGGAGGAGGTGTTCGCCATCACCGATCGCGTGACGGTGATGCGCGAAGGCCGCACCGTCGCCCCCGCCGTGCCGACGGCGCAGCTCACGCAGTCCGAGATCGTGCGGCTGATGGTAGGCCAGGAACTCGGCCGCATCTTCACCGCGCGCGCCGAGGTGCGGACGGATGGCGCAGAAGTGCTGCAGGCGCGGCACCTGCAGACGCCGCCGATGGTACGCGATGTGTCGTTCACGCTGCATCGGGGTGAAATTCTCGGTCTCGGCGGCCTGGTCGGCGCCGGGCGGTCGGAGACGCTGGAGACCATGTTCGGCTTGCGCCGGCCGAGCGGCGGCGAACTGCTGCTGGACGGCAAGCCATTCCGGCCGCGCCATCCGGCGGACGCGATCCGCGCCGGTATCGGCTTCGTGCCGGAGGACCGGCGGGTGCAGAGCATCGTGCCGGATTTTTCCGTGCGCGAGAACCTGCTGCTGGGCCATCTGTCGGCGCATCGCGGCTTCGGCCTCGACTACCGCTCCCGCGAGCGGCGCGTGGCCGAGCTGCTGCGCCATCTCGGCCTGCCGGGCGAGCGGCTGCTGGACGCCAACATGCTGAATTTCTCCGGCGGCATGCAGCAGAAGATCATCATCGCCCGCTGGCTGCTGCTCGATCCGCGCGTGCTGCTGCTGGACGAGCCGACCAAGGGCGTGGACATCGGCACGCGCAGCGCGATCTACGCCATGCTGCGCGAGGTGGCCGACCGCGGCACCGCGGTGCTGGTGGTGTCGTCGGATTTCGAGGAGCTGCTCGGTCTGTGCGGTCGCGTCGTGGTGATGAGCGACGGCACCTCGATCGCCGAGCTGGACAGCGCCATGCTGGACGAGACCAAGCTGACGCTGTTCGCCGCTCCGCGCAGCTCGATGGCGCGCACCACGGCGCTGCTGCGCACGCTGGCGGCGGAAACCGGCGGCGCCGCGTTCTGGGCGCTGCTCGATGGTGGCCGGCTCTATTGCCTGCAGCGCGTCGGCGGGGAGGGGGCGGCCGATCCCGGCTTCGTCCCCGGCGCGACGCCGCGCTTTGTGGACACGCGCATCGCCGCCGCACTCGATTCGCCGCCGGGCGGGTTCGTCGCGGAGCCGGACGGCGCCCGCAGCACGCTGCTCGTCCCGGTGCAGAGCCATCGCGGGCACGAACTGGGCTGGCTCGGCCTGACCGTCGCCGGCCACGATCCGCCCGCCGCGGCGCCGATCGCCCGCCGCGCGCACGAGTTGTTCGCCAGTACGATGTAAGGTCCTGCGGCCATGTCAGAAGCGGTTCTCCAGGTGGCG
>JAJZVE010000224.1 GCA_021845835.1 Pseudomonadota bacterium
CGCGGTCTTCATGTTGTCGTAGATGCCGCGCCGCGGCACCCCGCCGAGAACCCGGAAGGCGTGTTCATGGGCATCGAACAGCATCTCATGGGTCTGCAGCGGATAGGCGCGCAGGATGAAGGCGCGGCTGTGCGAGAGCTTGAAATGGGCGACCTGCAGCTTCGTTCGCTCCCCGCCCAGGATCGCCCAGTCCTCGCTCCAGTCGAACTGGAAGGCGTCGCCAGGCTGAAACGCCAGGGACACGAACACCCCCCGGCCAGTGGTTTGCTGCGCGCGCTGGCGATCGGCCTTCCATTCACGAGCAAACGCCGCGACGCGCCCGTAGGACCCCTCGTAGCCGAGGGCGACGAGGTCGGCGTGCAACTGCTTGACCGTACGCTTCTGCTTGCGCGACTTGCCGGCTTCGACCTTCAGCCAGTGCGACAGCTTCTCGGCAAACGGGTCCAGCTTGCTCGGTCGCTCGGGAACCTTGAACTTCGGCTCCACCGTGCCCGAGCGCAGGTATCTGCGGATGGTGTTCCGCGACAGCCCGGTCCGCCGCGATATCGCCCGGATCGATAGCTGATCCCGCAACGCCCAGCGACGGATCACACTCAACAACGCCATGTCGATCACTCCGTGTTCCCCCGCCGCTCGCAGCGGGGGGAGGTTCAAACATGGGTCAATTCTCAGTGGAAAATCCCGACCTCCCAGGGTCAAATCTCAGCGAAAATCAACAAGGCGCTGACGCACTGCGCTGGTACACCGACCTGCAGAAGAATTACCATGTAGCTCAGGCGGGTTTCCTGACCGCACCGGCCGGGGCATTCCGCGCAGGCAAGGTCGGACTACATGTCAACGCATCCTTCCTCATCGGTATGATGAAGGCGACCAAGGGGCTGGAATGGGGCGTGGCGGCGTTGCCAGAGCGCAACGGTATCGCGGCCAACTACTCCTCTTACTGGGCCAACGTGATGGCCGCAGGCCTGTCGCCAGCGAAGCGCGATGCCGTAGCCAAGTTCCTCGCGTTCGTGACCACCGAGGCCGCGATGTCTCTCTGGCTTGCCGATACGGGCGAGCTACCAGCACGGCGTATGGGTGGCATGGCACCGGCAGTGCTGAACGATCCCATCTACGGCGGCTTTGCCCGCGGCCTACCGACGGCCGTTGCGACAGATTTCGTCAACGAGGATACGCAGCGGGCAGTGTTCATCGCCATGCTCAACCGTGTCCTTCTCAACAACCAGGATCCTCTCGCCGCAGTGCGTCAGGCCGCCGAGGAAGAGCAGAAGATCATAGACAGGTTCTACCAGAAGAGCTGACCGGCATCGGGAGCCAACCCGGCGCCATGGCGCGGGGTTGGCCGTCGGCGCATGTCGGCCCCACACACACCGGTGTCTGCGTCCGGCGCTTTTCGACTAGAACCCCTCACCATTCCCGAGAGTCATAGCGATGCCATAGCAGAACGTGTCTAGGAGGTCGTCTTCGCGGCGGCTGCGCTTGTCGCCGATGCGGAAGCTTTCGACCTGGTCGAGCAGGTGGTTGCGTGAGGTGTGTTTGTAATCGACGACCTTGTTGAACGCGGTCTCGGTGTATTTCACCAGGCCCTGGTGGATGTAGCCGGAGACGGAGAGCGCCCGCTCGTCCTTGCCCAGGGCGGTGAGGCGGGATTCGATGTCGGTGACTGGGTAGCCGCGGCGAAGCGCCTGCTGGAGGAGGATCGTCCCCGAGTTCTTGTCCTGGATGTAGGCGCCCGTCGAGCCGTACGGGGCTCGGCATTGGCGGGCCAACTCGTCCAGTTTCTGGAACACACGGGGTAACCACGCTTCCAGCAGGGCGCCCTCGATCTGCACGATGTCCCAGTCCAGGATGCAGAGCGGCCGGGTGGCTGATGTGGTGTGATAGGCGAAGTACGTTACCGCGGTGGCGTCACGGTCCGTGCCGGTCTTCGAGGCGGTGTCGATCACCGCGAACACGCTATCGCAGTGCGGCGGGTAGGGTATCGGCTGCCCGTTCTCCAGCAGCTTCTCGCGACTGAAGAAGGCCTGCCCGGACCAGTCGACGAACTCGGCGAGGTACTCCTGCGCGTAGACGAGGGGATCCTTGCTGTCCATCAGCGTCTGGGGCGAGACCGAGACACAGAACTCCTCCAACAGCCACTGGCCGAGATCGCTGAGCCGCCAGCGCACTAGGCCATGGACCGCCGGGCTCGGGCCGCGGTCGATCTGCGCGGCCAGCGCTCGGCAATGCGCCGCGGTCAGCCGCGGCGTCGGGCCAGGCGCCTTGCGGTCGTGCAGCCCATCCGGCCCCTCGGCGTTGAACCGCATCATCCAGTCCCGCTCAATCTGCAGCGTGACGTTGCCGAACCGCGCCGCCTCCGTGGGCCTGCCACCATCGTAGATCGCCGCCAGGGCCAGCAGCCGCCGGGCCTGAGCGGCCTCCTTGCTGCGCCGCGCCAAGCGGCGAAGGATGGGGGCGTCAAAATCAGCGCGAAGGGCGATCGCGCACGGCATGATGCGGTAGGATGTCGATCAAAGGTTGGGTCACAAGAAGGGAACGCGAATGACCTATCGCGTCGGCGTGGATATCGGCGGCACGTTCACGGATTTTTGCGTCTTCGACGAGGCGAGCCGCAGGCTTGAAACATTGAAGGTGCTCTCGCGGCCGGACGCGCCGGGCGCGGAGGTGCTGCAGGGGCTCGACGAGCTCGCGCGGCGATTCGGGGTCGCCGCGTCATCGGTGACTTATTTCACGCATGGCTCGACCGTGGGGGTGAATGCGATCATCCAGAAGCGCGGCGCGCGGCTGTGCCTGTTCGTGACCAAAGGCTTCCGCGACGTGCTGGAGCTGGCGCGGCTGAAGATCCCGGACCCCTACGATCTGTTCTCGCGCCGACCACAACCGCTGGTGCCGCGCGACCGGGTGATCGAGATCAGCGCGCGCATGAACCCGGATGGCAGCACGGACCTGGCGCCGGACGAGGCGAGCGTGGTGGCGGCGCTGGCAAAGGCGGAGACACTCGGGACGGAGGGCATCGTGATCGCGCTCCTGCATTCCTATGCCAATCCGGCGCATGAGCAGGCGGTTCGGCGGATGATCGAAGCGGTGCGGCCGGGTTTGCCGGTGTTCTGCTCGGCGGAGGTGTGGCCGATCGTGCGCGAATACGAGCGCAGCATCACCGCGTGTATCCATGGCTCGGTGCAGCCGATGGTGGCGAACTACATCACCCGGCTGGAGGCGGCGCTGGCGGAGCGCGGGGTGCCGGCGGCGCCGATGATCACGAAATCCAACGGCGGGGTGATGACGGCGGCGGCGGGCAAGGCGCGCAGCATCGAGATGCTCCTTTCCGGCACCGCTGCGGGGGCAATCGGCGCCGGGTTCGTCGCGCGGCAGGCGGGGTTCGCGCGGGTGATGAGCCTTGATGTTGGCGGCACCAGCGCCGACGTGGCGTTGCTGCGGGACGGGTTGCCGGATTTCCGCAGCGGGGAACTGGTCGGCGAGTACCCGATCTACCTGCCGACGGTTTCGGTCTCCTCGATTGGAGCGGGTGGTGGATCGATCGCGACGGTGGACGCTCTGGGCGTGCTGCGGGTGGGGCCGCGCAGCGCGGGATCCGTGCCCGGGCCTGCGTGCTACGGGCGCGGCGGGTTGCAGGCGACGATCACGGATGCGTTCGCGGTGTGCGGCGTGCTGGGAGCGGGCGAGCTGGGCTACGGGGCGGTCGCGATCGATGTTGCCGCGGCGCGGGCGGCGATGGAGGCGGTGGGCGCCGCGCTCGGGCGCGATACCGTGGCGGCGGCGGAGGCGGTGATCGCGCTCGCGGTCGCCAACATGTATCGCGAGGTGAGCCGGCTGTTCTCGCAGGTGGGCGAGGAACCAAGCGGCTACGCGCTGCTGGCGTTCGGCGGTGCGGGGCCGATGCTCGGCTGCTTGCTGGCGGAGGAGCTGGGCATGGCGGGGGTGATCGTGCCGCGGGCGCCGGGGGTGCTGGCGGCGCTGGGTGGGCTGCTCGCGGATCTGCGCTCTGATTTCGTGCGTGTCGTGTTTCTCGACGTTGCTGCGGAGGCGATGGGGACGATGGCGGCGGCGCTCTCGGAGCTGGTCGCCGAGGCGCGGGGATGGTTGCGCGAGAACCAGGGAGATGACGCGGCGGCGGCGATCGCGGTGACCGCGGACATGCGCTATCGCGGCCAATCCTACGAGCTCGAGGTGCCGGTCGAAGCGGCGTGGATCACCGGTGCGCAAACGCAACGGATCGCCGATGCCTTCCATGCGCGTCACGAGGAGGTCTATGGCCATGGCGACGCCAAGGCCCCGGTGCATCTCGTGGCGCTGCGCGTGGTGATAGCGGGCGCCACGCCGAAACCGGAGTTTCCCGCGACTGCGGCACGGGCGCATGTGCCGATGTCGCGCGGACAGGCGCGCGTGGCGCACCGCGGCAGCGTGGTGGACGCCACGCTCTACGGGCGCGAGGCGCTGGCGCCGGGCGCGCGTTTCGCGGGGCCGGCCGTGGTGGTGCAGGACGACGCGACGTGCTGGGTGCCGCCGGGCTTCGCGGGCGAGGTGGACGCGTTCGGCAACATGATCCTCAGGCGGGGCTGACCATGGGCGAGACACGCGATACCCGCGAGCAGGCGCCCAGGGCGCCCGATCCGGTGACGTTGCAGATCCTCAAGAGTCACTTCGAGGCGGCGGCGGAGAGCATGGCCTACACGCTGCTGCGCACGGCGCATTCGGCGTTCGTGAAGGAGACCGAGGATTTCACCAGCGGGCTGGTGACGCCGTGCGGGCAGACCTTCGCGAGCCCCAAGGATCTGGGCGCGACCTGGTTCGTGGGGCTGGACTACGCCGGCGTGATCGGTGCGATCGACAACTATGCCCCGGGCGATATCTGCGTCACCAACGACCCCTATGCCGGGTTCGTGTGCACGCACGCGCCGGACATGCATCTGTGGATGCCGGTCTTCGCGGGCGAGCGGCTGATGTGCTTCGCGGTGGGGCATATCCACAACACCGACATGGGCGGCGCGGTACCAGCCTCTCTCTCGCGCGCACTGACCGAGGTGCACCAGGAGGGGATCCGCATCCCGCCCTGCAAGCTGGTGGAGCGGGGCGTGATGGACGAGAAGCTGCTCGCTGTGATGCTGCGCAACGTGCGGATGCCGGAACAGAATTGGGGCGACCTCAAGGCGCAGATCGCCTCGCTCAAGACGGCGGAGCGGAAGATCCACCAGGCGATCGACCGTTTCGGGGCAGACACGGTGCACGCCGCGATGTACGGCGTGCTCGACCTCGCGGAGCGGCAGGCGCGGCGTCTGTTCGCCGCCATGGCGGACGGGGAGTACGTGTTCAGCGACTACATCGACGAGGATAGTCCCGGAGGCGTGCCCTGCCGGCTTAAGCTCGCGGTGCGGATCCGCGGCGAGGAGGCGGAACTCGACTTCACCGGCAGCGACCCGCAATTGCAGTCCTCGCTCAACATGCCGACCGGGGGGCTGCCGCGGCACATCCTGCCGCTGGTCGGCTACAATTACGTGATGTACTCGCTCGATCCGACGGTGGCGCTCAATTGCGGTCTGTCGCGGCCGGTGCGCTGCGTGCTGCCGGAAGGCTCGGTGGTCAACCCGGTCTATCCCGCGGCGACGGGGATGCGCAGCCTGACCTGCGCGCGCATCCAGGGCATTGTGATCGGCGCGTTCGCGCGCGCGATGCCGGAGCGGCTGCCTTCCGGGCCCTCGGGCGGGGGCGGCATCCTCAACGTGCGTACGACGGATACGCAGACCGGGCGGACGGTGATGGCCTCGATCAACCCGATCACCGGCGGCGGCGGTGGCGACGCGCATGGCGACGGGCTCGACGGGTCGAACTCTTTTCTCAAGAACACGCCGGTGGAGATCACCGAGGCGGAGGTGCCGATCCGGGTGATCAGCTACGGACTGATGGCGGACAGTGGCGGGCCGGGGCGTTATCGCGGTGGGCTCGGGACGCAGATGACGTTCCAGGTGTTCTCGCCCAATTCCGTGGTGACGGCGCGCAACCGCGACCGGGTGCGCTTCGCGTCATGGGGCGTGCTGGGCGGGCGCGCGGGAGCGACATGCGGCTTCTGGCGGAACAAGGGCACGCCGGGCGAGGAGGACCTGGGTAACGACGACGTGGTGCGCTGCGCACCCGGGGATGTGCTCACGATCAGCGCCTCGGGCGCCGGGGGGTGGGGCGATCCCTTCCTGCGCGACCCCGAGGAGGTGGCGCGCGACGTGGCGCAGGGCAAGGTGAGCGTGGCGGCGGCGGCGCGCGACTATGGCGTCGCGATCGTGGACGGCATGGTGGACGCGCCGGCAACGGCACGGCTGCGCGCACCGGCGCGACCACCGGCGGCGGAGATCGTGTTCGGGGAATCGCGCATCGCGTTCGAGAAACTGTGGTCCGAGGCGGCGTGGGACCGGCTAGCGGCGCTGTTGTTCGCGTTGCCGGTCGAGTGGCGTTTCTTCATGAAGCACCAGGTCTTCGCACTGGTGGAGCATGATGCGGACGCGGCAGCGGACCCGGTGGGCGCGGTGGAGCGCGCCTTCGCCGCGGCAAGCTCGCGGCACGGGCGGGTGGCGGCCGATGGTCAGAGGGGTACTTCCGTACGGTCCTTGCGGCGGTAGTGGATGAGGGCGAGGCGCGCGGTGCGGCGCACGAGGGGATGTAGGGGCACCGGGGTCAGCGGCGCGGGAGCAAGCGCGAGATCCTCGTCGCGCGCGCCAAGCACCGCGTCGCGCAGCACCGCGCCCATGCCCATGGCGAGCGCGAGGCCGCGGCCGTTGCAGCCGATCCAGCCGATCAGCCCGTCCGGCGTGCGATGCAGGCGCGGCAGGCGGTCCGTGGTCATCGCGATGCGCCCACCCCAGAAGAACGGGAAGTCGGCGCCGGCGAGTTCCGGGAACAGCTCGGCGAGCCTGGCGCGCACGGCCCGCTCGAGGCGCGGGCGCGCGACGGCCTGAATCGCGAGCGCACCGCCGGTGACCAGGCGGCCCTCCCTGTCCTTGTGGAAGTAACGCAGGTCGTTGCGCGTGTCCGACGCCGCCTCGTTGCCGGGGAGGATGCGCGCGGCGACAGTGGGCGCGAGCACGTCGGTCGCGAGCTGGTAGCTGGTGACGGGCACGATGGTCCGTCGCAGGCGGGGCCAGAGTGCGTCCGTGTGCGCCGCGGTGACGACGACCAGCTTGCGGCAGCGGAGCACGCCCTGGGGTGCCTCGACGCGCCAGCCGTCGGGCTCGCGCACGAGGCGGCGCGCGCGGCTGTGCTCGTGGATGCGCGCGCCCTCCTGCTGCGCAGCGCGGGCGAGGCCGCGGGCAAAG
>JAJZVE010000225.1 GCA_021845835.1 Pseudomonadota bacterium
TTCCACACCATCGTCAGGCTCAGCACCGGCAGTACCGGCACCGTGCCGATCTCGGGGAGATGCAGCACGTCACGCACCCACCACTTGCTCGCCTGGTCCGCCGCCAGCACGACCCCGGCCGTTGCGACGCCCAGGGCGGTCAGCCCGTTGCGGGTCATGCCGGCCGGCACCGCGGATGCCTCACTCGGCCGCCGCCCGGCAGACCAGCCCGGAGTCGACCGCGTCGGCACAGCGCCGACACAGCGCCGGGTGCGCCGACACGCTGCCGACCTCGGGCAGCACGCGCCAGCAGCGGGCGCACTTCTCGCCCGCCGCGCCGTCGAACACGACCGCCACGCCGGGCACCTCTGGATGGCGGAAAGCGCCGTCCGGCGGCGGCGCAATCGAGATTGTCAGGCCGGAGACGATCGCCAGTTCCGCCCATTCGGCGGCCGTCAGCAGCTCTGCGCTGGCTGCCGGCAGATGCAGCACGGGGGCGGCCTGCAGCGACGAGCCGATCTGTCCCTCGGCGCGCGCGCGTTCCAGGCAGGCGGTGATGACGCGCCGGATGTCGCGCACCTGCGTCCAGCGCAGCGCCAACGCCTCGTCCTGCCAGCGCTCCGGCACCTCCGGGAAGTCCTGCAGATGCACGCAGGCATCCTCGCCGAACCGCGCCATCCACGCCTCGTCCGCCGTGAAGCACAGCACCGGCGCAAGCCAGATCGTCAGGCAACGCTGCAGATGATCCAGCACGGTCCGTGCGGCACGCCGGCGCACGCTGTCCGGACGGTCGCAATACAGCGCGTCCTTGCGGACATCGAAATAGAAGGCCGAAAGATCGGTGGCGCAGAACGCATGCAGCTTCGGATAGACGCCGGTCCAGTCGTGCGTTTCCACCGCTTCGCGGATTTCGGCGTCGAACTCGGCCAGCCGGTGCAGCACCCAGCGTTCCAGCTCCGGCATCTCCGCTTCCGGCAGCCGCTCGCTTTCCTGGAACCCGGCGAGGCTGCCCAGCAGCCAGCGCAGCGTGTTGCGCAGCCGTCGGTACAGCTCGGCCTGCTGCTTGAGGATTTCCGGGCCGACGCGCATGTCCTCGGCCGTATCCGACGACATCACCCACAGCCGCAGGATATCGGCGCCGTACTGCTTCTCGATCTCCTGCGGAGCGACGACGTTGCCGAGCGATTTCGACATCTTGCGGCCCTGCTCGTCCATGACGAAGCCGTGCGTCAGCACCGCCCTGAACGGCGCCCGCCCGCGCGTTCCCACCGACTCCAGCAGCGAGGAATGGAACCAGCCGCGATGCTGGTCGGAGCCTTCGAGATACAGATCCGCCGGCCAGGGCAGACCGCGATCCTCCAGCACGAAGGCATGGGTCGAGCCGCTCTCGAACCACACATCGACGATGTCGCGTACCTGCTCGTAATCGTCCGGGTTGCGGCCGGGGCCAAGAAACCGCTCCGGCGGCGAGGCGTACCAGGCGTCCGCCCCTTCCTCGCGGAAGGCGGCAACGATTCGCGCCATGACGTCGGGATCGCGCAGCGGTTCGCCGCTGGCGCGGTGGACGAACACCGCGATCGGCACCCCCCAGGCGCGCTGGCGGCTGACGCACCAGTCCGGCCGCGCCGCGACCATCGCGCCAATGCGGTTGCGGCCCTGGTCCGGCACGAAATCCGTCTCGGCGATCGCCTGCAGCGCGCGCGCGCGGATGTGCTCCGGCCCGTCCATGCGGATGAACCATTGCGGGGTGGCGCGGAAGATCAGTGGCGCTTTCGAGCGCCAGGAGTGCGGATAGGAATGCGTGATCTGTCCGCGTGCGAGCAGTGCGCCGGCTTCGTCCAAGGCGGCGCAGACCGGCTCGGACGCCTTGTACACATGCACGCCGGCAAACAGCGGCACCCAGGCGTTGAACGTGCCGTCCGGCCCGACCGTGTCCGGAACTTCGAGGCCGTGCGCCTGGCCGAGCGAAAAATCCTCCTCGCCGTGGCCGGGTGCGGTGTGGACGAAGCCGGTGCCGGCCTCGGTCGTCACGTGCTCGCCGGGGAACATCGGCACGTCGAACTCGTAGCCACGGCCACGCAGCGGATGTGCGCAGGTCATGCCTACAAGGTCGGCGCCCCTCTCGATGCGCAGCAGGTGATGCACGGCGATGCCGACCGCTTCGCAGACCTGCGGCAGCAGCGCCAGCGCGACCAGGATGATCTCCCCGTGACGGGCGCGGCTGCCCTCGGCAACCTGATCGACGCGCACCACGGCGTAGTCGATCGCCGCGCCACAGGCGATGGCGCGGTTGCCGGGCATCGTCCACGACGTCGTCGTCCAGATCACCACGGAGGCGCCGACCAGATCCGGGTCGGGCGCGCTCACCACCGGGAACCGCACGAAAATCGCCGTACTCGTGTGATCGTGGTACTCGACCTCCGCCTCCGCCAGCGCCGTCTTCTCGACCGGGCTCCACATCACCGGCCGCAGCCCGCGATAGAGGGCACCGTTCAGCAGGAACTTGCCGATCTCGTTGGCGATCGCCGCCTCGGACGGAAGATCCATCGTGGCGTAACGGTGCTCCCAGTCGCCGAGCACGCCGAGGCGCTGGAACTCCAGCGATTGCACACCCATCCAGTGCTGCGCATAGGTGCGGCACTCAGCGCGAAACGCCAGGATCGGCACGGCATCCTTGTCCCGGCCCGCCTTGCGGTAATCCTCCTCGATCCGCCATTCGATCGGCAGGCCGTGGCAGTCCCAGCCGGGGATGTAGTCGGCGTCGTAGCCGGCCATCTGGCGGGCGCGGTTGACCACGTCCTTGAGGATTTTATTGAGCGCGGTGCCGATATGCAGATGGCCGTTGGCGTACGGCGGCCCGTCATGCAGGATGAATTTCGGCCGGCCGCGCGACTGCGCGCGCAGGCGCTTCCACAGCTCGATCTGCCGCCAGCGCGCCAGCAGCTCCGGCTCGCGCTTCGGCAGCTCGCCGCGCATCGGGAAGCGCGTGGTCGGCAGGAATACCGTGTCGCGATAGTCGGTCCGCTCGTTCATGGGGCCTCTATGCGGAGGCGGATGGCACGCGGTCAAGCAGCCGCCGCGCCGCCGCCGCATCCAGCGCAATCTGGGCGCGCAGCTCGTCAAGGCCGGCAAAGCGCCGCTCGGCGCGCAGGAAGGCATGCAGCCCGACCGCCAGTTCGGCACCATAGAGATCGCCGGTGAAATCGAACAGGTTCACCTCCAGCCGGCTTTCCGTCCCGGCGCTGACGGTGGGGCGGCGGCCGATATTGGCGACGCCCGGACGGGTGGTCCCGTCCGGCAGCCGCGTCGTCACGGCATAGACGCCGCGCGCCGGCTCCAGATGCCGCCCAAGCGGGATATTGGCGGTCGGGAAGCCGATGCTGCGTCCGCGCGCGTCGCCGTGCTCCACCGCGCCCACGATCGCCCAGGGCCGGCCGAGCATCGCGGCGGCGCGTTCCGGATACCCGTCCTGCAGCGCGCGGCGGATCAGGCTCGATGAGACCGGGCCGGAGGCGTCGCCGAACGGTGTTGCGACCGTCAGCCCGATCCCCAGCGCCTCCACGCGCTCGGCCAGGAGAGCGACGCTGCCGCCGCGGCGATGGCCGAACGCGAAGTCGGGGCCGCAGACCAGATGCCTGGCGCCGATGCCTCGGTGCAGCACGTCGGCGACGAACTGCTCGGCCGACATCTCGCTGAAGGCGCGGTCGAACGGCAGTTCATAGAGCAGTTCCACCCCCAGCGCCGCCAGCGCCGTCGCCCGCTCGCCGGCGAGCGTGAGGCGGAACGGCGGGTCGTCGGGGCGGAACAACTCGCGCGGATGCGGCTCGAAGGTCAGCACCGCACGCGGCGCGTCCGGCCGGGCGGCATGGACGGTGCGCAGCACATGGGCGTGGCCGAGATGCACGCCGTCGAAATTGCCCAGCGCCACCGCCCCGCCGCGCGCCGCGTCCGGCAGGCCGCGCCAGTCGCGCAGGACCCGCATGCTCACCCGCGCGACGGCGGGATCACCACCGCCTCGCCCTCGATCACCGGCTTGCCGCCGACGGTGCAGACGGTGCGGAACGTGGCCCGCTTCTTCCCGGCATCCAGCGCCGTTACCTCGACCGTCGCGGTCACGGTGTCGCCGATCTTCACCGGGGCGCGGAAACGCAGGCTCTGGCTGAGATAGACCGTCCCGGGGCCGGGCAGCTTGGTGCCCAGCACGGCGCTGATCAGCCCGGCGGAGAGCATGCCGTGCGCGACGCGCTGCTTGAACAGGCTGCCGGCCGCCGCCTCGGCGTTCAGGTGAACCGGGTTGGTGTCCGTGCTGACCGCGGCGAACAGAAGGATGTCGGCCTCGGTGATGGTCTTGCCCGTGCTCGCCGCGTCGCCCGGCCTGAGGTCCTCGAAGCAGACGCCGTCGGTCATCGCTTGCGCTCCTGTGCGGTGCAGCATGCTTGTCCATCGCCAGCCGCGCGCCGTCCAGCCTCTTGCGCCGCATGGGTCGGCGGCGGAGAACGCCTCGCGGCAGAGGGGGATCGGAGCATGACGGAAACAGGCGAACAGGCGGCTTCGCTGCTGCAGGGGGCGCGACAGGGCACGCGACCGCCGCTGGCGGCGCTGCCGGCGGCGCTGCGGCCGGCGGACCCTGCCGGCGCCTATGCGATCCAGCGCGCGGCGGCGGCCGGGGTCGCGCTCGGCGGGTGGAAGGTCGGCGCGGCCGGACCGGACAAACCCTGCTTCTGCGCCCCGCTTCCCGCCGCCGGCATCCACGCCAGCCCGGCGCGGCTGGCGCGCGGGCGGCTGCGCGGCATCGAGGCGGAGGTCGCGTTCCGCCTCGGCCATGACCTGCCGGCGCGCGCCGCCCCCTATTCCCGCGCCGAGGTCATCGCCGCGCTGGCCGCCGCGCATCCGGCGATCGAGGTTCTGGAGTCCGCCTATCTCGATCCGGATGCGGTCGATCCGCTGAGCAATCTTGCCGACTCGATCATGCATGGCGGCTTCGTCCACGGTGCCGGCGTCGCCGCATGGCAGGGCCTCGATTTTGCGGCCATGACGGTGACGCAGACGATCGACGGCGCCGCCCTGACGCGCACCGGCAATCCCGCCGGCGACATGATCCGCCTGATCGAATGGCTGGCCAACGAGGGCAGCCGGTGGGCAGGCGGCCTGCGCGCCGGCCAGTTCGTCACCTGCGGCTCCTGGACCGGCAAGACCCTGGCGCCCGCCGGCGCACGGGCGCTGGTCAGCTTCCCCGGTCTCGGCGAGGCCGCGCTGGCCTTCGCGCCATGACCGCGCTCGCCGGCCGCATTGCCCTCGTGACCGGCGCCAGCCGCGGCATCGGCCGGGCCGTGGCGGTGGAACTGGCGCGGCGGGGTGCGCAGGTGGTCATCACCGCACGCAGCCAGGGCGGGCTGGAGGAGACCGACGACGCGATCCGCGCCGCCGGCGGCAGCGCCACGCTGCTGCCGCTTGACCTGATGGACGGCGCGGCGCTTGACCGGCTCGGCCCGAGCCTGTTCGAGCGCTTCCGCCAGCTCGACATCCTGGTCGGCAATGCCGCGGCCCTCGGGCTGCTGACGCCGGTGCCGCACATCCAGGATCGCGACTGGGCAGAGGTCGTGGGGGTGAACCTCGCCGCGGGCTTGCGGCTGATCCGCTCCTGCGCGCCGCTGCTGCTCGCCGGCGAGGCCGGGCGGGCGGTGTTCGTGACCAGCGGCATCGTGCGCCGGCCGACCGCCTATTGGGGCGCCTATGGCGCGACCAAGGCGGCGCTGGAGCATCTGGTGCTGAGCTGGGCGGAGGAGACGCGGCGGACGCGGCTGCGCGTCAACCTGTTCGATCCCGGCGTGGTGGCCACCCGGCTGCGCGCCACCGCCATGCCCGGCGAGGACCCCGCAACGCTGCGCCGACCGGAGGAGGTGGCGCCGGCCCTGGCCGATCTCTGCGCGCCGGCCGAGACGCGGCACGGCGAGGTGGTGCGGTTCGGCGCCTGAGCCGCGCCGCCGTCAGCCGCGCCGGACCAGTTGCGACACGTCGCGCACCGCGCCGCGCGCGGCGCTGGTGGTCAGTGCGGCATACGCCTGCAGCGCCTGCGACACCACGCGATGACGCCGCGGTTGCCATGCCTCGGCGCCGCGCGCCTCCATCCGGGCACGCCGCCCGGCGAGCGCCTCGTCGGACAGCACCACGCGCAGGCTGCGGGCGGGAATGTCGATCTCGATCCGGTCGCCTTCCTCCAGCAGGCCGATGGCACCGCCATCCGCCGCTTCCGGCGAGATATGGCACAGCGACAGCCCGGCGCTGCCGCCGGAGAAGCGGCCATCGGTGATCAGCGCGCAGCTCTGCGCGAGACCCTTCGATTTCAGGTAGCTGGTCGGGTACAGCATTTCCTGCATGCCGGGGCCGCCCTTCGGCCCCTCGTAGCGGATCACCACCACGTCCCCCGGCGTCACCTTGCCGCCCAGGATGCCGGACACCGCGGCATCCTGGCTCTCGAAGATGCGGGCCGGGCCGGCGAAGACGAGCAGGGCGGGGTCCACGCCGGCGGTCTTCACGATCGCCCCGTCGGGGGCGAGGTTGCCGTACAGCACCGCAAGCCCACCGTCCTGGCTGAAGGCGTGCGGCACGTCGCGGATCACGCCCTGCGCACGGTCGAGATCGAGTTCCTCATAGCGTTCCTTCTGGCTGAACGCCTGGGTCGTGCGCACGCCGCCAGGGGCGGCGCGGTACAGCACGGTCGCGGCATCGTCGGGCGCGCGGGTCGGTGCGCGCACGTCCCAGCGCACCAGTGCCTCGCCGAGCGTGGCCGCATGCACGGTCGGCACGTCGGGATGGATCAGGCCGGCGCGGTCGAGCTCGCCCAGGATGGCCATGACGCCGCCGGCGCGATGCACGTCCTCCAGATGCACGTCAGGCCTGGAGGGCGAGACCTTGCACAGGTTGGGGACGCGGCGCGACAGGCGGTCGATGTCCGCCATCGCGAACGGCACCCCGCCCTCCTGCGCCGCGGCCAGCAGATGCAGCACGGTATTGGTGGAACCGCCCATCGCGATGTCGAGCGACATGGCATTCTCGAAGGCGCGCAGGCCGGCGATGCCACGTGGCAGGGCGGCGGCGTCGTCCTGCTCGTACCAGCGCCGCGCCAGATCGACGATCAGCCACGCCGCCTCGACGAACAGCCTGGCGCGGTCGGCATGGGTCGCCAGCAGGCTGCCGTTGCCGGGCAGCGCCAGTCCCAGCGCCTCGGTCAGGCAGTTCATCGAGTTGGCCGTGAACATGCCGGAACAGGAGCCGCAGGTCGGGCAG
>JAJZVE010000226.1 GCA_021845835.1 Pseudomonadota bacterium
GATCTCGCTGAGGCATGGTGCAGGTGTTCCGTTCGCTGGCCGTCGCCGGCTGTGCCCTCATGCTGCTGGCGGTGCGTCCGCACGGCGCGAGTGCCGATGGCAAACTCGGGATCTATGAGGGAGCCGGCTGTGACGGGGCGCGCCGGATCGGTCGGTTCACGCACTGGCTTGGCCGATCACCCGCCTGGGTGATCGACTTTCTTGCCTACGACAGTTGGCGGAGCATGCGCCATTCCGCCGAATGGATCCTGCGCTGCTGGCGCGGCGCTCCGTATCATCTGTCTCTCGCGGTTCCGCTGCTACCGCAAGACGAGACGGCAACCCTCGCCGACGGGGCGCGCGGGGCGTATGATTCCGATTTCCGGGAATTGGCTGAGCTCCTTGTGCGGGACGGCCGCGCCGATGCGGTGATCCGGCTCGGCTGGGAGTTCAACGGCGCATGGATGCCCTGGAACGCGGCCAAGGACCCCGCCGCGTTCGTCACCTACTGGCGTCGTGTCGTCGCCGTCATGCGCGCGGTCCGCGGGGCGGCATTCCGCTTCGACTGGGCGCCCTCGCTTGGCAGGAACGCGATCGCGCCGGATCTGGTCTACCCCGGCGACGACGTGGTCGATGTGATCGGCCTCAGCGTATACAATCAAAGCTGGAGCAAGCCGCGCCGCGACAGCGCCGCACGTTGGCAGGAGTTGCTAAGCCGCCCCTTTGGGCTCGACTGGCAGCGGCAGTTCGCGCAAGCGCATCGCAAGCTGCGGTCGTTCCCGGAATGGGGCACCGGACGGCGCCCCGACGGGGCCGGCGGCGGCGACGATCCCGGCTTCATCGCGCGGATGGCGGAGCTGATTGGCGCGCCAGACGTTCTTTACGATGGTTACTGGGACTATCCCGCGCCTGACTATTTCGCGCTTATTTCGACCGGCGAATTCCCGCGCGCCGCCGCGGCGTTTCGCCGCGCTTTCGGCCGGCCCCGCGACTGAGCGCAACGGGGTTGCCGCAGGCGCGTCGAGTCACGGGTGGGACGAGCTGACGGCGTCCATTGGCGTGGCCTCGTGCCGGGTGATGCCGGCAAGCACGGACCGCCAGAAGCCGAACGACCAGCCGGCGTGCATGATCATCGCTGCAGGTCCGCCGGCGGCGAGGCGCATGTCCCGTGCGCCGAGACCGAGCAGCACGCCATACCCGAGGCAGACCAGCGCCCAGCTCACCAAGGGCGCCGCCGCCGCCAAAGAGAATGGCGCGAGCAGGGCGAGGACCGCCGCGGGAAGAACGGCCGCCGGTGCAAGCTGCCGCAGCCGTGGCCGCGTCCGGTGCTTGAGGATGTGTCGCGCGCGGCCGGCGCCGTGCCTGGCATACTGGCGGAACAGCGGCAGCGGCGCGTTGCGCGGGAAATAAGTGATCGCGGTTGCGCCGGTAAGCCAGATGCGAAATCCGGCTGTCGCCAGGCGTGTGTCGAGCTCGGCATCCTCGTTATGGGAAAAGCTCTCGTCGTAGCCGCCGATGGCGCGAAAAGCGGCCATTCGCATCAGCGCATGATGTCCGTGATCCACCCATGCGCCCGGCTGCCCGCACCTGCGGTGCGCCGATCCACCGTTGCCAAGTCGCGAATTCTGTACGGCCGCGACCACCCGCTGGAACCATGTCGTTCCGGCGGCGCTCATGCTGACAACAACCGAGTCCGCGCCGGTACGGAGGGCTTCTTCCAGCAGCGTTCGGAAATACCGGGGCGGGTAGCAGGCATGCGCGTCCACGCGGACAAGGAACGTCGCTGCATCGCCGAATACCGCCACGGCGAGATTGATGGCTGCAGCCTGGATGCGCCGGGGATTGTCGAGGAAGACAACCCGCCGATCCCGGGCCGCAAGCCGCCGCGCAATCTCCCGGCTGCGATCCGTACTTCGTCCGTCGGCAATGACGATCCGTGCCGGCATCGCTCCTTCGTCCGAGAGCAAGCCGATAACCAGGTCTTCGAGGAATGCTTCTTCGTTGCAGCAGGGGATCACCACCAGAAGGCGCGCCGTCGTCGCCATGTCCTCGCTTCGTTCGCACGGCCGAAGCGATGGGGCGCCGCCAAAATGCGTCGTGCGGGCGTCGCGGCCGAGTCTGCTCATGGCGAGCCGGTGCGACCGCCGAGCAGAGGATCGGACGGCGATGCAGCCCTCCCGGAAAACGCCGTCGCCGGCGCGCGAGTCGGTGGACCTTGTGCCGCCGCGGTCCAGGCCGCCCAATACTCGGCGAACACATGCGCGAAGGTGAACCGCTGGCTTTCATCGCGGCAGGCGGCCGACAACGCCGCCCAATCCGGCGGCGTTTCGACGATGCGGCGCAGCGTTGCCTCAAGGGCGGTACCGTCGCCGGCCGGAAAGAGGAAACCGGTCTTGCCCTCGCGGATCATTTCCGGGATGCCGCCGATCGCGGCGCCGATCACCGGCACGCCGAAACCCATCGCTTCGTGGATCACGCGCGGCAGGGCGTCCTCGACGATCGAGGGAACGACGAGTGCGTCGATGCCAGCGAAGAAGTCGGAGGGCGCCACGCGACCCAGGAATTCGATCTGCGCACACGCGAACCGCGACTTGAGCGCGGCTTCGTAGGCCAAGGGGCCGACGCCGCCCACACAGACGCGGATGTGCTGCTGCCCGATGCGCTCGGCGGCTGTCAGCAGCAGTTCGAGTCCCTTGATCGGTTCGAGCCGGCCAAGAAACCCGAGGCGCACCGGTTCGCCTGGGGCCGGGAGTGTGCGCCCGAGGGGCAGCACAACGTCGGTGTTGCAGCCGTGGATCACGCGCTTGTCGATGGCGTAGGGAAACAGGCCGAAGCCCTCAATTCGGCTCAAAAGCCGGCGGCTGACGGCGGTGACCACGCCGACGTGCCGCGACAGCACCCGGCGCGGTGCGCACAGCATGCGGCACCGCAGGCAGCGGCGCGAGCAGTTTCGGCCCTGCCGGTACATCACGGAGTTGACGCAGGCCGTGTAGTGATCGTGCAGCGTCTGCACGGTGGGAATGCCGAGCCCGGCGAGCATCGGCCAGATGGCGCAACTGAAGCCCTGGAGGTTATGGATGTTGACGACATCCGGCGCCTCCCGGCGAATCACTCGGCGCAAGCGCCGCGCCATGACGGGATTGCAAGCCTCGACGAAGTGCCAGAGCGGCTTGAGCCAGACCGGTCGCCGGCCGGCCCCGTGCGGAAAGAACACGTTGAACAGCGGCACGCCCTGTACGTGCACGCCTTCGACGATGCGCTCCGCCGACGAGCGGTCGGGTGACAATGTGACGACCACGGCTTCGCCGCCGTTGCGCACCACGCCTTCCGCAAGCAGCTTGACGGTCGCCTCGGCGCCCCCGACGGCGTTCGGAACATAGAGCGTGCTGACGAAAAGAATCTTCACGGTGCCGGTGTATGCCGGCAAGGATCAGTTGCTTGGCCCGGACACCGCCTGGGGAGGGCGCAGGCTGAAAACGTGGTGATCTTGCTCCTTGCGGCACTCGTTTGCATGGCACGGCAACTCCCCGGCGTTGCGGCGTCCGGCGGGCTTTGTCCCGCCGACAGCACTCGCGTGACGCAATCAAAGTCGGTCAGCGGATTCGCTCTGAAATAGAGACAGTCCATCTCACTTCAATCACGGTGAGCCGTTCAGCGAAGCAACCCACAGTCATAGAAGGATCGCTCTGAAATATGCAACACTCGGAAACTTTATTATAACTCACATTTATTTGATTTCTGGCAAGTTGCATGTCGACGTGCCAAATGGATACTAAGCGATGCAGTGGTCCAGGCGCCAAGTCGATAATTCCAGTATATTTTGACAGGGTGGTCAGCCCGTGGACAGTCGGCAGGAGTGGGTGAGCGGGGACGCCGCACCTGCGTTGTGCCCGGGCAGACGGCGTTTTGCCATTCTTTGTCCCGGGAATGGCGTGCCACTCTGGCAGGCGGTCTGCGTGCGTGCGCTCACCGGCGTGGCGGAGCTGGCGGCTGTGCTGACGGCTCCGATCCCGGCGAATCCCCAAGGCTTGTTCCGTCGCGGCGTCGCAGCCGCCGTCGGCCTGAAGGGATCTGCGGTCGGTCTTTGCGATCCGGCAGCGCATCTGTCCGATGTCCCGCGATTGCCGATGATGGCGGACGGTGTGGCGCTCGGCGTCGATTTCGTGCTCGCCCTGGTTCCGCCGGAAGTGGCCGCGCGTCGTGCTCCGTGGCCCGCGATGGTGTGGCACCTTCGGGTGGACGGCGGGCATGACGACCTCCCTGGCCTGCGGCAGGCGGCCCATGCGCGGCGCACAATGGCGGTCGAGGTGATCGCGACGGGTGGCGGCCTTGCCGCCGAGCGACTGCTGCATCGGGCTGTTCTGAAGACCCGCCGCAGTGTCGCTGGAACCCTCGCCGGCCTGACGGAGGCGGCGCCGGGCGTGCTGCTGGGCGCCTATCGCCGTGCCTGGAGCGGCGCATTGCCGCCTGCCGGTGACAGCGTGGCGAGAGAGCTGCCGCAGGCGAGCGTATTTCGGGCCGCTATCGGCCAAATCGACCGGACGTTGCGGGGCGGAGCCGCGCGGCTCTTCGTCCGCGATGTTTGGAATATCGGCATCATCGAGGCTCCGATTGAGACGATTCTGGCCGGTGCGCCGCTGCCGTCGCCGCGCTGGCTTCAGGCGCCGCGTCGCGGACGGTTCCACGCCGATCCGTTTCCGCTGCACGTCGATGGCCGTCCCTGGCTCCTTTTCGAGATGTTCGACGAGGCGGAAGGCCGGGGCTGGATCGCTGCAACCGAACTTGCCGGTTTGAAAGCCGGTTCCGCCGCGGATGCGCCCGTGGCACTCGATCTCGGCTGCCATATGTCCTATCCGGCGGTGTTCGAATTCGGCGAGGCGACCTATTGCGTACCAGAACTGTCCGCGCTGGGCGGCCTGCATCTGTACCGCATGGGCGCGACCTGCCAGGAATGGACGGAAGCGACCCATGTCCTCCCGGGACACAGGCTGCTGGACCCGACGCTGTTCCCGCATGAGAACCGCTGGTGGCTGCTGGCCACGCTGGAAGGTCCTTTCTCCGACACCGACCTTTATGCCTGGCACGCCCCCACGCCGCTCGGCGACTGGACGGCGCACCCGCTGAATCCGATCAAGTCGGACGCAGGCTCCGCCCGACCGGCCGGCGCCGTGTTCCGCGCCCGCGGCGGCCTCTATCGTCCGGCCCAGGATTGCGTGAAGGGTTATGGCGCCGCCGTCGCGGTGAACCGCGTGCTGCGTCTCGATCCAACTGTGTTCGAGGAAACCGAGGTGGCGCGCATTGTGCCGCACCGCACATGGCCTTACCCGGACGGTGTTCACACGCTGAACGTTTGTGCAGGCGGCATCGTCATCGACGCCAAGCGCCGCGAAACCGATCCCTTTGCCCCGCTGCGGCGGATGGCGCGGCGCATCCGGCATCGCGCCGCGCGGCCCATGTGAAGTCGCGCAGCCCGTCACGTTTTCGCAAGCACTGAGCCAGTCGAGCACTGGTCGGCCCGTATCATCGGCGTTCCGGAAAGTTGTCGGCATCCAAACTCGCGCCGTAAAGCAATTAAAATGTTGTTGTTCCATAAACCTAAAAGCTGATAATCCTCCCGACATCTATCGCCAATGATGAGCCATGCCGCGAAGACGGCATGGTTCGGCAGTTAACGGGGACGGATTTTCATGGGTTCCGCTAACCAAACCGATACGCCATTCCCGCTTGGGGCCTATCTGGGCAATCCGGATGCCAGCAACACGTCGGCCGAGAATGCGTTCGAGGCAAGCTACAACAGCTTCGTGTCATTGATGGGCGCGGCGCCGCTGTTCCTCGACACCTTTGTGGATTACACGCAGCCGATGTCGGCTTGGGCCGGCATAGCGGCCGGGCAGGCATGGTCGGATGCGCAATCCCCGGATGCGAGAAATGCGACCCCGGTGATCGCCATGCCTTTGGCCTCCACCGCCCCGGGTTCGCCCAGCGCGGACGCGCAATTTCAGTCTATTGCGTCCGGCCAGGACGACAGCGTGTTCAAGGACATCGTGAACTCCTATGCAGGCCAGGGCAACGCCGACCTGGTGTTCCGCGTAGGCTGGGAGATGAACATCGCCGGCCCGACCTACGCCGGGAGCACGGCGCAGGACCAGGCCGACTGGGTGGCGGCGTATCGGCATGTCTATACGGTGCTGCACCAGGCGGCGGCAGCGGCCGGTATCGCCGTAACCGTGGTTTGGAATCCCGACACGACCAATTACAGCAACGTCGATGCGCTGACCGCCCTGTATCCCGGCAATGCCTATGTCGATGCCATCGGCGCGGACGTCTACGGGGACATGTACCCGTACGCCGACGGAACCAACAGCAGCGGCCAACTGCTCTACCACGACTGGGACACCGGCCGGGAAGACACCAGCGTCGCGCAGTTCATAGCCGATCCGATCAACCGCGCGCATTACTGGAGCTGGCCTGCGGCAACCGAGTGGTCGAACGACAGCAGCGACGGACACGCGCTCAGCCTCGACCAGCTCATCCAGTTTGCCGAGGCGCAGGGCAAGCCTCTTGCCATTCCTGAAGTCGGGGCAGGCAACTCGAACGCCGGAACGGACGTGACTGACGATCCCACCTTTCCGCAATGGCTGGCGCAGCAGATCGGCGCCGCGCGGTCGGCGGGCGAGACCATTGATTTCGTCAACCTGTGGGACAGCAATTCGGGCGGGAATTACGAATTTTCCTTTGCCTCCGACAACAAGCCGCTAGAAGCGGCAGCCTGGGCGCAGTCTTTCGGCGCCGTCACCGACCCGCCCTGCTTTCTCGCAGGAACGCACATCGCGACGCCCCGCGGCGAGGTGCCGGTCGAGACGCTGCGGCGGGGCGACCTGGTCACCACGCATGACGGAAAGCAGCGGCGGTTGCGCTGGGTCGGCTTTGGCCGCACCGCCGTCACGCCGCGTAACCGTGACCGCGCCACCCCGGTCGTGGTGCGCCGCCACGCGCTTGCCGACGGCGTGCCACGGCGGGACCTCTACCTGACTCGCGGCCACAGCCTGTTCTTCGATGGCGTGCTGATTCCCGTCGAGGAACTCATCAACTACCGCACCATAGCCTGGGTCGAGGACACCAGGGTGGTGGAATATTATCATCTCGAACTTGACAGCCATGATGTGGTCATCGCCGAGGGCGCGCCGGCCGAAAGCTATCGTGACGACGGCAACAACACGATGTTCCACAATGCCAGGACGCGGCCTGCCACGCCCGCTGCTCCGCCTTGCGTGCCG
>JAJZVE010000227.1 GCA_021845835.1 Pseudomonadota bacterium
CTCCCAGGTCCAGGCCAGCCCGTCGGTGCTGCCGGCGCTGCGCGCGAAGCCGGTCATGGAGGCGAGGGGAGAGGTCATGCGGCGTCTGTCCTGCGAACCGGCCGATCTTCTAGCAGCGGCGCGCGCTGGCCGGAAACCGCCGCGCCGGCGCATCCGGCTTGCCGGCACCGGCCACTGGTTTAAATGGAACGCATCGAAACGGAGGATACGGACCATGACGCAGGCCAATCCCGGCCTACATCACCTGCTGGTCGGCGACGTGCTGGTGACGGCGCTGAACGACGGCCAGTTCGAGGCCTCGACCAGGTTCGTCGTCGGCGTGCCGGAAGCGGACTGCGAGACCCTGCTGCGCGACAGCTTCCGCCCGCTGCCGCCGCGCATTACCGTCAGCTGTTTCCTGCTGCGCTTCGCCGGCCGGCACGTGCTGGTGGATAGCGGCGCGGGCGGCGCCTATGGCGGCGTGCTGGGGCACGCGCGGACGCGGCTGGCGGCGCTGGGCGTGGCGCCGTCCGCCATCGACACGGTGCTGGTCACGCACGCCCATGTGGACCACGTCCACGGGCTGCTGGACGCCGACGGCCGCGCCGCCTACCCGAATGCGCAGCTGGTGGTGAACGGCGCCGAGACCGCGTTCTGGCTCAACGAGGAGAACGCCGCCCAGGCCCCCGACCGGGCCCGCGATTCCTTCGCCATCGCCCGCCGCGCGCTCGCCCCGTATCGCGACCGCACGCGCACGCTCGCCGACGGGGCCGAGGCGCTGCCCGGCATCAGCGCCCGCCACCTGCCTGGCCACACCCCCGGCCACACCGGCTGGCTGATCGCCTCCGGCGGCGAGTCGCTGCTGATCTGGGGCGACGTCGTGCATCTGCCCGGCATCCAGTTCGCCCGGCCGGAGGCGGGCCTCGCGTTCGACACCGATGCGGAGCAGGCGCGCCGCACCCGCGCCGACGCCTTCGACATGGTGGCGAGCGAGCGGATGCTGGTCGCCGGCATGCACCTCGATTTCCCCACGTTCGGCCATCTGGTGCGGCGCGGCGCCGGCTATGCGTTCGAGCCGGTGATCTGGGCACCGACCGAAGCGGGGCCGTACGCCGCCGCGGCCTGAACGCTGCCGCCCGGCGGGTTCGCGGTCAGCCGGCGCGCGGCGCCGCGCGCTCCCGGAACGTCAGGAACGCCGCCGCCGCCATTGCGGCGATGGCGGCGCACACCACCGCGACGCAGCCGGGCCAGCCGGCACGGTGCCACACCGGCGCCGGCAGCACCGCACCCAGCGCGCCGCCGACGTAATAGACGGCGACATAGAAGCCGACCGCGCTGGACCGTGCGCGCTGCACGGCGACGCCGATATAGCCGAGCGCCAGCGCCTGCGCGACGAACAGGGCGGCGCAGGCGATCGCCAGGCCGAGCACGATCACCGGCAGCGACGAGGGCAGCGTCAGCAATTCGCCCGCCGCCGCGATGCCGGCCGCCAGCACCGCGGTGCGCGCGCGGCCCACGCGCACCGCCGCG
Organism: Pseudomonadota bacterium; assembly: GCA_021845835.1. The sequence continues at coordinate 1,510 of JAJZVE010000227.1, forward strand.
CGCGTCGCCAGCGGGGTCGTCACCACGCCGAGCAGATAGACCGCGAACACCGAGCCGAGCGTGCCCGGCGACAGTCCGAACGGCGGCGCAGCGAGGCGCAGGTTGACGAAGGTGAAGGTGGCGACGACGCTGAACAGCATGCCGGCGCCGACCGCGCAGCACCCCCACAGGCGCGGATTGCCGGCATGCTCGCGCCAGCCGCGCAGCATCGCCCGCACGCCGCCGCGCTCCGGACGGAAATTCTGCTCCGGCGGCAGGGTCAGCGCGATCACCGCGGCGCCCAGCGCGGTGGCGACGGCGACCGCGGCGAAGCCGACGCGCCAGCCGCCGAAGTCGGCGGCGATGCCGGTAATGAAACGGCCGGCGAACCCGCCCGCGACCGTTCCGCCGGCATAGACGCCGGCGACCTGGATGGCTTCGGTTCCGGTGCACTCGTCGCCGATATAGGCGACCGTCACCGTGAACACGAACGGCAGCAGCAGTCCCTGCAGGAACCGCCAGGCAAGCAGGGCGGCGAAGCTGTGCGTCGTCGCCACCATCAGCGTCGGCGCGACCACCAGCATGGCGGCGCCGACGATCAGCCGCTTGCGACCCAGCCGGTCGGAGATGGCGCCGGCGAACGGCGCCACCAGCGCGATCGCGACCAGCGAGGCGGTGATCGTCAGGCCGGTCTGCGCCGGCGTCACGCCGAACGCTTCGGCGAGCGCCGGCAGGATCGCCTGCGGCGTATAGAGGTTGATGAAGGTCGCGATCCCGGCCGCTGCCACTGCAATGGGCCGGCGCGGCAGCATCATTGGCCGAGCACCGCCCGGCACGCCGCCGGCAGCTCCGGCTGCGCCGCCGGCGGCGCCGGCGCCGTCGGACGGTCCATCTGCGCGAACCACCAGCCGAGGCTGGCGTCGCAGCCGTCGCCTTGCGGCGGCGGCGGTGCTTCCGCGCAGCGCGGCTGGCCGGTGGGGCAGCGCAGGCGGATATGCATGTGGCTCGCATGGCCCCACCACGGCCGGATCAGCCGCAGCCAGGCGCGGTCGCCCCGCACCGTCTGGCACAGCCGCTGCTTGATCGCGGGATGCACGAAGATGCGGTCCACGCCCGGCAGCGTCGCCGCCAGACGCAGCAGAAGCAGGTGCTCCGGCGTCCAGCGCGCGGGATCGACGTCGCGCCCGTCGGCGCGCACCAGGCTCGGCGGGCGCAGCGTCTCGCGGGCGGCGACCGGCAGGACGGGGTGCGGCGCGAGGTCGAGCCAGACATCCGCCTCCAGCCCGATCTGGTGCCCGGCATGCCCGCCGGCGAGCGGGCCGCCGTGCGGCGCGGACAGGTCGCCGACATAGAGATCGGGCAGTCCCGCCGCCTGCGCCCGCCGGCCCAGTTCGCGCAGCGCCGCGATCAGCGTCGGCGCGCCCCAGAACGCGCTCTGTCCGGCACGGATGGTCTGCAGGCCAGGGGCGGTGTCCGGCAGGCGCTCGGCGCCGACGATGCAGCCGGCGCTGGGTTGGCCGATGATCTCGACCGGCGGCGCCGCGGCGGCGAGCGGGAGCGCGAGCAGGATCGGGAGCAGCAGCAACGGGACGGCGCGGCGCATGCCGCTTGCTGGCCCGCCGCGCCGCGCGCGTCAATACACCAGACGGCCCGCCGCCGGCATGGCAAGATAGGCGAGCCGGCGCAGCTCCTTGCGGGCGCGCGCCACCGAATCGAGGATCATGCCGCAGGAGAACGACGCGAAGGACAGCAGCACCAGTCCGGTCGCCAGCACCGCGCTCGGCAGCCGCGGCACCAGGCCGGTGGCATGGAACTCCGCCACCACCGGCAGGCCGACGGCAAGCCCGGCGAGCAGCAGCGCGAGGCCGATCCAGCTGAACGTCTGCAACGGCCGTTCCTGGCGCACCAGCACCAGGATGGTGCGCAGGATCCGCGCACCGTCCGACCAGGTGCGCAGCTTGGAAAGGCTGCCGGTCGGGCGTTCCTTGTAGCGCGTCGGCACCTCGTCCACCGGCATGCCGAGTTCCAGCGCATGCACCGTCACCTCGGTCTCGATCTCGAACCCCGATGACAGCGCCGGAAAGGATTTCACGAAGCGGCGGCTGAAGGCGCGATAGCCGGACAGCATGTCGGAAACGCGCGCGCCGAACACCGAGCGGACGAGGCCGGTCAGCACGCGGTTGCCGAAGCGATGGCCGCGGCGATAGGCGGCGGCCTCGCCGCCGCACACGCGCCGGCCCGTCACCATGTCGAGGTTCTCGTCGAGCAGCCGCCGCACCATCTCGGGCGCCGCGGCGGCGTCGTAGGTGTCGTCGCCGTCCACCAGCACGTAGACGTCGGCGTCGATGTCGGCGAAGCCGCGGCGGATGACGTGGCCCTTGCCCTGCTGGGTCTCGCGCCGCACCACCGCCCCGGCCGCCCGCGCCGCCGCCACCGTGCCGTCGCGGGAATTGTTGTCATAGACGTAGATCGTGGCGCCCGGCAGGGCGGTGCGGAAATCCGCCACCACTTTCGGAATTGCCACCGCCTCGTTGTAGCAGGGGATCAGCACGGCGAGGCGCAGGCCGGCCCAGGGGACGGGCGAAGGGGCGAGGGCGCGGGCCTGGGCGAGCAGCGCATCCATGCCGCTCCTGTATCATCCTCAGCGAAAGACCAGCCGTCGCGACAGCGTGAAATTGGCAAACATTCCAGTGAGCGATCCCGCCGCGACCGCAATCACCGGGTTAGCAGTGCAGAGCGCCGATATAGTCACGAGGGTGAAATACGCGCCACGGTTGAGCACGAAGCCGATGCTGTTCGCGGCCAGGAACATTGCCCATTGCCGGTGCAGCGCGCCGCTGCTCATGCCGCGGAAGGTCCAGACGCGGTTGAGCGCCCAGTTGGCGCTGGCGGCGACCAGAAACGACAGCAGCCCTGCGCCGTAGAGGCCGAGCACGCCGCGCGTGGCATAGACGACGGCGGTATCGACCACGAACCCGAACGTGCCGACGGTGCCGAAGCGCAGGAACTGCATCAGCGTGGGCAGGAATTGGCTCGGCCGCATGGGCATGGCTTTAGCCGCGCGGCGGGACGCGGAAAAGGGCAAGGACGTTGACGAATTGATCATCGGCACCGCCGGTCAGGTCGCCGCGCACGGAACAGCAGCACGGCGTTATAGTCGTCTGGATATGGTGCGACCATCTGGACACCGGACGGAAAGTCGCCATTCAGTTACCGATGTTCCTGGATGCCGCCGGCGCGACGCGATGCCAGGGCGATCTGCGGCGATGGCGCCGCGACCGGCGCGATCTGTTCGGCCCGCGCCGGCTTGACCGGGTTCGGCGCGGATGCGAACACTTGGCCGGGTGTAGGATCGGAGGGAGGGAAACATGCCTCAGGTAAGCCTGACCGTGAACGGCAAGGCGAGGTCGGTCGAGGTGGAGGCGCGGACGCTGCTGGTGGAGGTGCTGCGCGAGAAGCTCGGCCTGACCGGCACGCATGTCGGCTGCGATACCAGCCAGTGCGGCGCCTGCGTTGTGCATGTCGATGGCCAGGCCGTGAAGTCCTGCACCATGCTGGCGATGCAGGCCGACGGCAGCCACGTGACCACGATCGAGGGCGTGGCGGCGGCGGACGGCACGCTGCATCCGATGCAGGAGATGTTCCGCGAGAATCACGCCCTGCAGTGCGGGTTCTGCACGCCGGGCATGGTGATGACGGCGATCGACATGGTGAACACGCATCCCGAGGGACTGAGCGAGGAACAGATCCGGCACGGCCTGGAAGGAAATCTGTGCCGCTGCACCGGCTATCATAACATCGTCAAGGCGATCGCCGCGGCGTGGCCGCTGATGCACGGCAAGACCGTGGCGGCGGCGGCGGACTAGCGGACAGCGACCGCGGCGCCGGGCGGGGCAGCGGGACAACCGACGCGCACAGGGGGGAGAAACGAACATGGCACCACCGTTCGAGGGCATCGGCGCATCGGTCCGGCGCAAGGAGGATCTGCGCTTCATTTCCGGTCACGGCCACTACACCGACGACATCAACCGCCCCGGCCAGCTGTACGCCTATCTCCGCCGCAGCGACCGGCCGCACGCGCGCATCGTCGCGCTCGACACGCGCGCTGCCGCGGCGGCCCCGGGCGTGGTGGCGATCTACACTGGCGCCGACTTCGCCAATATCGGCGGCCTGCCCTGCGGCTGGCAGATCCACAACAAGGACGGCTCGCCGATGGCCGAGCCGAAGCATCCGGTGCTGGCCGACGGCCGCGTGCGCCATGTCGGCGACCCGATCGCCGTGGTGATCGCGGAATCGAAGCAGCAGGCGAAGGACGCCGCCGAACTGCTGGCGATCGAGCTGGAGGATCTGCCCGCGGTCGCGAACGTGACCGACGCGGTGAAACCCGGCGCGCCGCTGCTGCATGAGGGCGCGACCGGCAACCTCTGCTACGACTGGCACATCGGCGACAAGGCCGCGGTGGACGCCGCGTTCGCGCAGGCGGCACACAAGGTCCACCTCGATCTCACCAACAACCGGCTGATCCCGAACGCGATGGAGCCGCGCGCCGCGATCGGCGACTTCGATTCGAGCACCGGCGACTACACGCTGTACACCACCAGCCAGAACCCGCACGTGATCCGGCTGCTGATGGGCGCCTTCGTGCTTGGCCTGCCGGAGCACAAGCTGCGCGTGGTCGCGCCCGACGTGGGCGGCGGCTTCGGCAGCAAGATCTACCATTATGCCGAGGAGGCGGTCGTCACCTGGGCCGCCGGCAAGCTGAAGCGTCCGGTGAAATGGACCGCCGAGCGCGGCGAAAGCTTCATGTCCGACGCACACGGCCGCGACCACGTCAGCACGGCGGAACTTGCACTCGACAAGGACGGCAGGTTCCTGGCGCTGCGCACGCACACGCTTGCCAACATGGGGGCCTATCTCTCGACCTTCGCGCCGGCGGTGCCGACGTATCTGTACGCGACGCTGCTGGCCGGCGTGTACACGACGCCGGCGATCTATGCCGAGGTGAAGGCGGTGTTCACCAACACCGTTCCCGTCGATGCCTATCGCGGCGCCGGCCGGCCGGAGGCGGCGTTCCTGCTGGAGCGCCTGGTGGACGTCGTGGCACACGACACGGGGCTGGACCGCGTCGAGATCCGGCGCAAGAACTTCATCCCGCGCGACGCCTTCCCGTATCAGACGCCGGTGGCGCTGCAGTACGACAGCGGCGACTATTTCACCACGCTCGACGTGGCGCTGAAGCATGCCGACTGGGCGGGCTTTGCGCAGCGGCGCGCGGCGGCGGCGGCGCGGGGCAAGCTGCGCGGCATCGGCCTCTCGACCTATCTGGAGGCGTGCGGCATCGCGCCGTCCGCGGTGGCGGGCGCCCTCGGCGCGCGCGCGGGACTTTACGAAGTTGCCAATATCCGCGTGCATCCGACCGGCAGCGTCAGCGTGTTCACCGGCACGCACAGCCACGGCCAGGGGCACGAGACGACGCTGGCGCAGCTGGTCACCGACCAGCTCGGCGTGCCGTTCGCGCAGGTCGATGTGGTGCATGGCGACACGGCGCGGATCCCGTTCGGCATGGGCACCTACGGCAGCCGCAGCCTCGCGGTCGGCGGTTCGGCGATGGTCAGGGCGATGGACAAGATCATTGCCAAGGGCAAGAAGATCGCCGCCCACCTGCTGGAAGCCGATGTCCGCGACATCGAATTCAAGGACGGCAGGTTCACCGTCGCCGGCACCGACAAGGTGAAGACGATCGGCGAGATCGCGCTGACC
>JAJZVE010000228.1 GCA_021845835.1 Pseudomonadota bacterium
CCGGCATAATGGATCGCCATCCCCGGCACGAGGCCGCTGATCGCCAGGTCGGTCGTCGAACGTCCGGCCGGGCGGTTGGCGCTGCGCGGCGGCAGCGAGGGCAGCAGCCGCGGCGCGCGCGGCGCCTGCCGCAGCTCGGGATAGGCGGCGGTGACCACCTCCTTCGGTCCCAGATCGCCCTTGCCGACCGCCAGACAGAGGTCCGCGAGGCTCGCCTGCTTCAGCGACTTCAGCGCGGCTTCCAGCACCTTTTCCGAACCGTCCAGCCCTTCCTGGCGGAACGCCTTGGCGATCGCGGCCTTGCCGGCGTCGAGATAATGCTGGCGCTGCTGCTGCTGCACATAGCGGCGGATGCGCGCGCGCGCCTTGCCGGTGACGACGAAGCGTTCCCATTGCGGGCTGGGCGTGCCGGCGCGGGAAGTGAGAATTTCCACCTGGTCGCCGTTCTGCAGCTCATGGCGCAACGGCATCAGCCGGCCGTTGATCTTGGCGCCGACGCAGGTATCGCCGACCTGCGAATGCACGGCATAGGCGAAATCCACCGGCGTCGCGCCGCGCGGCAACTGAATCAGCCGGCCCTTCGGCGTGAAGCAGAACACCTGGTCCTGGTAAAGCTCCAGCCGCGTATTCTCCAGGAACTCGTCCGGCGTGGAGTTCTCCAGGATTTCCAGCAGATCCTGTACCCAGCCGAAGCGCATCGCCTCCGTCGCCGCCGCATCAGGCTGCTTGTAGAGCCAGTGCGCGGCCACGCCCGCATCCGCGACTTCCTGCATCTCGCGGGTGCGGATCTGCACCTCGATCTTCTGGTTGCGCGGCTCGCGCAGCGTGACGCCGGTGTGCAGGCTCTGGTAACCGTTGCTCTTGGGCGTGGAGATGTAGTCCTTGAAACGGCCGGCGATCACCGGATAGGCGGCATGCACGGCGCCGAGCGCCGCGTAGCACTGCTCGCGCGTCGGCACCACGATGCGGAACGCCATGATGTCGGACAGTTGCTCGAACTGCACGTTGCGGCGCTGCATCTTCTCCCAGATCGAGAACGGCGTTTTCTCGCGCCCCGTCACCTCGATCACCTCGACGCCTGCGTCGCGGCAGATGCGCGCCAGTTCTTCCCGGACTTCCTCGATGACATCGGCACCCTGGCCGCGCAGGAAGTTCAGCCGTGCCTGGATGGTGTCATGCGCCTCCGGTTCCAGTTGCGCGAACGCCAGCGTCTGCAGCTCGTTCTTCACCGCCTCCATGCCGATGCGTTCGGCAAGCGGCGCGTAGATGTCCATGGTCTCGCGCGCGATGCGCTTCCTTCGCTCGGGTTGCAGCACGAAATGCAGCGTGCGCATGTTGTGCAGCCGGTCAGCGAGCTTGACCAGCAGGACGCGGATGTCGCGGCTCATTGCCAGCACCAGCTTGCGGAAATTCTCCGCCTGCTTGGTGCGGTCCGATTGCAGTTCCAGGCGCGTCAGCTTGGTGACGCCGTCGGCCAGCAGCGCGATCTCGTGGCCGAACTGGCGGTCGATGTCGCGCAGGGTGACGCGCGTGTCCTCGATCGTGTCATGCAGCAGCGCGGTGGCGATGCTGGCGACGTCGAGCCGGTAGCCGGCGAGGATGCCGGCGACGGCGAGCGGATGCGTGATGTAGGGGTCGCCGTTGTCGCGTTTCTGCAGCCGGTGCGCGTCCTCGGCGAGCGTATAGGCGCGCACGATCAGGTCGAGGTCGGCCTTGGGGTCATAGCCGCGGACCCGCGCGATCAGGGCGGCGGCGTCGCGCGGCAGGTCGGACGCAGGGGCGGAGGGGGCGGTGGTGGTGCCGTCCGGGGCAGGGCGCGCCGCGGCGCGCCAGATGTCTGCTGCGCCGCCTGCCATCGTGTCCTAGCGCTTGCGTCCGCCGAGTTCGGCCTCGATCGCCGCCTCGATGTCCTCGGACGAGATGTCCTCGTTCTCGACCGGCAGCGCCTGCGCCTCTTCCTCGGTCGACACGTCCTGCAGGCCGAAGATATTCTGGTCGGTCGGGATCAGGTCCAGCACCTCCTCGTCCGCCGGCTCCGGCTCCGGCGCGCGCGACAGCGACCTGATAAGGTCCTGCTCCAGCTTGCCGACGGCGATGGTCTCCTCGGCGATCTCGCGCAGCGCCACGACCGGGTTCTTGTCGTCGTCGCGGTCGATCGTCAGCTCCTCGCCACGGCTGAGGTTGCGCGCCCGCTGGGCCGCCATCAGCACCAGCTCGAAGCGGTTCGGGATCTTCTGGACGCAGTCCTCGACGGTTACGCGCGCCATGCGCTCAGGCTCCACATCAGCTTGGGGATAGCCCCTGAACATAGGCAGGCGCGGGTCCGGGAGCAAGGGTCATGCTGCGGCACAGCATAGCGTGCGGCGCGGATTTGTGGCAGCCTGCGCACGCAATTGCGGAGATCCGGCGTGTCCCCTCCCCCTTCCCATCCCGCCACGGCGCGACGAAGCGGAGCCGTCTGAGCGATGGCGCGGCGCAGGGGAACCTCCGGCGAAGGGCTGAACGCCTGGCCGGGCTACGTGGACGCGCTGTCCACGCTGCTCATGGTCATCATCTTCGTGCTGCTGGTGTTCGTGCTGGCGCAGGCGTTCCTGTCGGTCACGCTGTCGGGCCGCGACCAGGCGCTGGACCGGCTGAACCGGCAGATGGCCGAGCTGTCGGACATGCTGTCGCTGGAGCGCGGGCGGTCGGGCGAGCTGCGCACCTCGCTCGCGCAGGTCAGCCGCGACCTGCAGGCGGTGACCGTGGCGCGCGACGCGCTGTCGCAGCAGCTTGCCGCGCTGCGCGGCCAGGCGGACAAGCTGACCGCCGACCGCGACGCGCTGAAGGCCGAGCGCGACCGGCTTTCCGCCCGCCTCGCCGACGCCGACCTGCAGACCCAGGCGGCGAAGGCGCGCAGTGCGCAGTTGCAATCACAGCTTGCCCAGGCCGCCACGCGCAACGATGCGACCGCGCAGGACGCCGCCAACGTCGCGGCGCGGCTCGCCGACACGCAGCGCCTGCTCGCCGCTGCCCAGGCCACGCTGGCAGAAATGAAGCGTCAGCAGGCCGAACTCGACCGGACGGTGCAGACCGACAAGGAAACCCTGCAGGCGAAACTCTCGGACCTCGCCCGACTCGCCGAGCAGGTGCGCAACCTCTCGGCGCTGCGCGACGAGCTGGAGCGGCAGGCGCAGGACGCAGCGGTGCGCGCCACCACCGAGCAGCAGCGGCGCGAGGCGGTGGCGGCCGAGCTGGCGCAGGAAAAGCAGCTCGGCGACTCGGCGCGTGCCCAGATCGCGGCGATGAACCAGCAACTGGAGCAGTTGCGCGCCCAGTTGGCGGCCGTCAGCCAGGCGCTGGACGTTGCGGAGGCATCCGGCAAGAACAAGGACGTGCAGATCGCCAACCTGAGTTCGCGGCTGAACACGGCGCTGGCGCAGAAAGTGGAGGAATTGCAGCGCTACCGCAGCGACTTCTTCGGCAAGCTGCGCGAAGTGCTGGCGAACCGGCCCGGCATCCAGGTGGTCGGCGACCGCTTCGTGTTCCAGAGCGAGGTGCTGTTCCCGGTCGGCAGCGCCGACCTGACCACCGCCGGCCAGGAGGAGATCACCAAGCTCGCCGCCACGCTGAAGGATATTGCGAAGGAGATTCCGCCCGAGGTGAACTGGCTGCTGCGCGTGGACGGCCATGCCGACAGGCAGCCGATCAGTGGCGGCGGCGCCTTCGCCAGCAACTGGGAATTGTCGTCGGAGCGCGCGATCAACGTCGTCAAGCTGCTGATTGCCGACGGCATCCCACCCAACCGCCTCGCCGCCACCGGCTTCGCCGATTTCCAGCCGCTCGACCCGGCCGACACGCCGGAGGCGTACGCGAAGAACCGGCGCATCGAGATCCGGCTGACGGATCGGTAGCCGCACCCTCACTCCAACCCTCTCCCGCAAGCGGGAGGACGCAAGCGCAGTGACGCCGGCTGACCGCCGCGCGAACGAGACATGCCCACACGCCGCTTGTTCGGCGACGACCGGCCGCCTAATCAGGGCGCCATGCGCGCGCTCCCGATCCTTTCCGCCTTCCTGGCTTTCCTGGCCCTGCCCGTCCTCGCCGACACCGTCCAGAAACCTACGCACCACGCCAAGACCGCCGGCCCGAAGGCGATCGGCACGTTCGAGGACTGGACGGCCGCCACCAACAAGGAGGCGGGTCAGACCGTCTGTTACGCTTTCACCCGCGCCCGCGCCTCCGCCCCCGCCCTGCCGGGCCGCGGCGATGTGGTGCTGAGCGTCACCGAACGCTCCTCCGGCCGCGACGCGGTGGCAATCAGCGCCGGCTTCGCCTTCGCCGCCAATGCCGACGGCCGGCTCAGCGTCGAGAGCGCCAGCTTCGACCTTTACACCGCGCAGCGCTCCGCCTTCGCCCGCGACGGCCACGCCGCCGTGAAGGCAATGGAGCATGGCCACGAAGCGGTCGCGCACCTGCCCGGCCCGAAAGGCGCCGAGGTCAGTGACACGTTCAGCCTGCACGGCTTCGATAAGGCGTACGCCGCGATCGTCAGGCGCTGCCCGGCGGGCAAGCCGGCCGCATGACCGCGGCGCTCGATCTCACCGAGGCCGAGCGCGCGCGCATCCTCGCCAAGACGGCGCGCTTCGCGCCGCCGCCGGCGCAACTGGCGGACGGCCGGCGCGACCTGGTCGGCCTGTCGCGGGCGGAACTGGCGGCCGAACTGGCCGCGATCGGCGAGAAGCCGTTTCGCGCCAAGCAGATCTGGCACTGGATCTATCACCAGGGCGTCACCGACTTCGCCGGCATGTCCACGGTTGCGCGGCCGCTGCAGCAGAAGCTCGCCGAACGCTTCGTGATCGGCCGGCCGGAGGTTGCGGCGGATCATCTCAGCGCCGACGAATCGCGCAAATTCCTGTTCCGCTTCCGCGACGGGCAGGAGGCGGAAACGGTCTATATCCCCGACCGGCAGGAAGATCGCGGCGCCGTCTGCATCTCCTCGCAGGTCGGCTGCACGCTCGCCTGTCGCTTCTGCCACACCGGCACGCAGGCGCTGGTGCGCAATCTCGGCGCCGCCGAGATTGTCGGGCAGTTCATGGCGGCGCGCGATGCCTACGGCGAATGGCCCAGCCCGAAGGGCGAGACGCCGCGCCTGCTCTCCACCATCGTGCTGATGGGCATGGGCGAGCCGCTGTACAATTACGAAAACGTCGCCAGGGCGATGACGATCGTGATGGACAACGAGGGCATCGCGCTGTCGCGCCGGCGCATCACGCTGTCCACCTCCGGCGTGGTGCCGATGATGGACCGCGTCGGCGCCGAACTCGGCCTCAATCTCGCGGTGTCACTGCATGCGGTGCGCGACGAACTGCGCGACGAGCTGGTGCCGCTCAACCGCAAATACCCGATCGCCGAGCTGATCGCGGCGTGCCGGCGCTATCCGGGTGCCTCGAACGCGCGGCGCATCACGTTCGAATACGTCATGCTGGACGGCATCAACGACACGCCGGCCGATGCGCGCGAGCTGGTGCGGCTGATCGCCGGATTGCCCGCCAAGGTGAACCTGATCCCGTTCAATCCCTGGCCCGGCAGTCCGTATGCCACCAGCAAGCCGGCGGCGATCGCGCGGTTCGCGCAGATCGTCATGGACGCCGGCTATGCCGCCCCGGTGCGCACGCCGCGCGGGCGCGACATCCTGGCCGCCTGCGGGCAGTTGCGCACGGAGAGTTTGCGCGTTCCTGTCCACGCATAGGAGCAGCCGTTCCGGCTTGTCGCGCCCGGCCTGACAGGATGAAACTGCCGGTCACGCGGCCAGACGCGGGGGGAGCGCCGATGCGGGACCGGACACGGCTGGTTTTCTCGGGATCGCAGCGGGACCGGGCGCGCAGCCTGGGGATGTTGGCCGGCGCCGCCATGACGCTCGGGGCACGGCATCTGATCGGCGCAGGGACGCTGCCATCCTGGCCGTACTCCGTCGATCTCGCCCATGCGTGGCTGAAGGTGGTGACGCGGCACGGTTTCGATATGACCGGCGCCGACGGTGGCGGCATCGCCGCCTCACGCGCTTTCGTGGACGCCGTTTCGACTCGCGATCCGGTGCTCGACCGGCTGCGCCGGACGGCAGCCAACGCTCCGGTGCCGGCTACCTGGTTCACGCCGCCCGACTCAGAGTCGGTACTGATGCTTTACCTGCATGGCGGCGGGTATGCGTATCACGCCACATCGCACGCCAGTCTGGTCGCCTACGTCGCCGAAGCCGTGGGGGCAGCGACGCTTGCGCCCGACTACCGGCTGGCGCCCGAGCATACGTGGCCGGCGCAACTTGATGACGCGATCGCCGCCTACGACTGGCTGTGCGCGCAGGCGGCTGGCGCGCGGCGGATCGCGGTGGCGGGGGATTCGGCCGGCGGACATCTGACACTGGCGCTGCTCGCAGTTCTTCTGGCCACCGGCCGACCGCTGCCCGGCTGCGCGGTGTGCATCGGGCCCTGGGTCGATCTCACCAATCCCGGCGCCAGCATGCGCACGCATGAACGCTACGACTGGGTGCAAAAGCGCATGGCAGACCGCTGGGCGGCCTGGCTGCTGCGCGCCACACCGGCGCACCCGCTGACGGCACCGCTACGCGCAGTTGCCGCTGGCAGCGGGCCGCCGCCGCTGCTCGTACATGTCGGCACGCACGAAATCCTCTACGACATGATCGTGGAGCACGGCGCCCTCTATCGCGCGGCCGGACATCCTATCGTGGTGCAGGAATGGCCGGAAATGACGCACGATTTCCACGCCTTCGCCGCCATGCTCCCGGCCAGCCGTGACGCGCTGCGGGCGATCGGCGGTTTCGTGCGGCAGCATTGCTGCTGAACCGCAGTGACCCGGCCATCATGCTTTCGATCGCGACGAATGCACCGGGTCGGAGTCCTCGCGCCCCTCTTGTCCACCTACCGCCGGCGGCTCAACCAGCAAATCCTCCCGCCGCGGTAATTCGCGCAGGTCGCTGAGCCCGAACTGCGCCAGGAACGCCGGCGTGGTGCCCCACAGCGTCGGCCGGCCCGGCACCTCGCGCCGGCCTTTGGGCGCGATCAGGCCGGTTTCCAGCAGCGCATCCAGCGTTGCCTGCGCCAGCGCGGCGCCGCGGATGTCCTCGATCTCGGCGCGCGTCACCGGCTGGTGATAGGCGACGATCGCCAGCGTCTCCATCGCCGCGCGCGGCAGCCGGCGCGGCACCGGCACCACCTTG
>JAJZVE010000229.1 GCA_021845835.1 Pseudomonadota bacterium
GCGCAAGCTGCTAGCGGAGGCGTTCGCCCGTGCGCGGGAAATTCTCGAGCGCAACCTCCCGCTGCTTGACCGTAGCGCCAAGGAGCTTCTGGCCAAGGAGACGTTCGGCGTCGCGGAGCTCAAGGCGATCGGGGATCAGGTCCAGGAACCCCCTACCGATAATGGTCTGCGGGTGGCGGCGATCAGCGCCGCCCGACCGGACGGGGGAGCCTGAGCAGGGCGCTCACTTGCCTGGCAGGTGGCGGACGCTATCTGAAGGGCGATCGACCTCCCGCTGGATCAGCAGGAGGCCGATCGCTGTCATCGCCAGCCCGCTCAGCGCCGGAAAGCTCACGGGCTCATTGAAATACGCGACGCCGATCGCGAATCCGATGAATGGTACCAGGAAGCTGAAGCCGTTCGCCCGGCTGAACGGAACCCGTTCCAGCAGCATGAACCAGAGCCAGTAGGCGGCCGCGGTGCCGAACAGCGCCAGGGCCAGAAGGCTCGCCAGAAAGGTCGGGGACCAGGTGATCGCCGCGGGACGCTCGCGAAGCATGGCCATGATGCCGAGAGGTAGAGCCCCGAACAAGGTTTGCGCCGCCATAGCCACCAGCATATCGACCTGACCGGCAAGCCGCGTGATCAGAACATTGCCTGCGGCCACGCCAAGCGCCGCGAGACAGATATACGTTAGGCCCCAGGCGAAGCCCGCTCGCCCCGCGCCGAATTGCGGAGCGCTGATGACGACGATCCCGAGAAACCCAAGTACCAAACCCAGCCGTTGCCAACGGTGCAGCCGCTCGCCCAAGACGAAATAGGCCAGGATGGCGGCGATCAGTGGCTGCATGCCGGCGATGACCGTCGCCAAGCCCGGTGGGACCGACGGCTCGGCGTTGAACATACCAAGAAAGCCGAGGGTGGTAATAGAGACTCCGACCGCCGCCAACGTGCCCCAGACTCTGAGATCCCGCGGCAGGGGACGATGCAGCAAGGCGCTCAGAAGCGCGAGCGCTGCTCCCGCCACCAGGGCCCGCAGGGCAGCGAAGAGCAGTGGTGGCGCGAACGGGCGTCCAACCGCGATCAGCGGGTAGCAGGCGGCCCATAAAATCATGACGCCGAGCAGGGCGACCACGTGCCAGGGACGCATTGCCATCGTTGCGACCGGCGCCGCCGCACCCTGTTGATCGAGGCGGTGCGGGTTCACTGCCTGGCCGCCGTCAGGAGCAGCTTCGTCGCCGCGCGTGTGCCGTTGTGCAGATACGCGATCACCGCCGTCGTTCCAGGCCGGAGAAGATGCAGAAGCGCGTGCAACTGGTTCGCCCAAACCACGATCCGGTCATTGACCGCGAGCGGGATATCGCCTGGCTTAGGCCCAGGCTCTCCCGCCGGGGAACCAAGCGCGACGGCGGTGATCATGGCACCCGCCGGCAACTCCGCTTGCAGTCCAGCCGGCATCGCTGCCGGGTGATCAGCCACTGAAACGCCCAGATGGCCCCCCATCACCTTGCCGGAGCGCAGAAACTGATCGGCCACGCTGCGCGCCATGGTGATGGGAAGGGCGAAGCCCATGCCGACATTGCCGCCCCCCCGGACCGATATCACGGAATTGATCCCTATCAGTCGGCCTTGGCCGTCGATCAGCGCGCCGCCCGAATTACCCGGATTGATGGCGGCATTGGTCTGGATGAAGTCCTCGAAGCCCTCGATGCCGAGGCCACTGCGGCCCAGCGCGCTGACAATCCCGAAAGTCGTGGTCTCGCCGAGGCCGAACGGATTGCCGATCGCGACCACATAATCGCCGATTTCGACTGCATCCGAATTGCCCAGCGACAACGAGACGAGGCTCGGCGCGTTGATCCTGAGTAGCGCGATGTCGGCAGCCGGGTCGGTGCCGATCAGCCTGGCATCGAGGGGGCGACCGTCGGCAAGGGCGACGCTGATCCGTGCTGCCCGACGGACGAGATGGTAGTTGGTGAGGATGAGCCCTCGGACCTTATCGATGACGACGCCGGAGCCTGCCCCGGTCGCCTGGCGTGCCGCTGATCCCTCACGGCCCGAATATTGCCGGAACCGCGCATCGGGCGAGAACGGGTTGGCTTCCGCGGGTGCCGGCGCCAGCACTGTCACGCTGACCACCGCCGGCATCGCTGCGCGCAGTATCGGTGCCACGATCGGCAGCCCACCTGCCTCCGCCGACGCCGCAGGCGGCATCGGGGCGATCGGGGCCGAAAGCGGCGGTCCTGGGAGCGGCGGGGGTGGGCGCCACAGCCACCAATCGGTTGTCACACCAACGGCGAGCAGGGTGGCAAACACTGCGATCCTCCGCGTCATTGGTCCTCCTTGCGCAATCGGCGGCGTGATCGCGTGGCTAGATCGGCGTGCGGCGCTACGGATTGATCCAGGTCAACGCACCCGCGGCGCTATGGCCCCCACGACGCGAGTTGCCAGTTGGCCGCGATGTCCTCGCCCGGCACCCATGGCGGCAAGGCCAGCAGGAACACGGCCCCGAGCGCCTCGGCAGCGGGCTCGTACAAGGCCCGATATTCGGTCAGTTTCGCTTCGACGATAGAATCTCTCGACAGGTACGCGCCTGTCCCGGCCAGGGCCTCGATCAGCTGTCCGAACCCGCCCGCCGGCAGCCGTTCCCGATGCGACGGCGGTTGCGCCCCGAAAATCGCGGCAGTGTGCACCAACGCATGCCGCCCCGCGGCGAAAGTGAAGCCTGCCTGGTCGCGCAGTGTCCCCTCGGCACCCAGCATCAGCAGCGCGCTCGCGTCCATCATGGCGGTCAATGCGCCGAGCCAGGATTGGTTCGCATGCTGGGAGCGAAAATAGGCCAGCATCGGATAGGACAAGTGGCTCTGCAGCAGATCGAGAGCCCATTCCTCCCAGCCCGCGAGCCGTGTCTCCAGCCGGTCTGGGTTGCTGCCGGCGCGGAGTAGAAACCCGACTGCGGTGGGCGGGGATCCTGCCCGAGCGTCAAGCAGCAGGATGCGAAGCTCGCGGCTCGCGTAGGATTGATAGAGCGCGGGCAGGTAGCCGATCACCAAGCCGAGGAAGCTGAGGCCGGTGCCGGCTTCGACCACCATGAGATCGCGCGCGAGCGGTATCTGTGGTGGGCTCGCGCCAAGGGTGAAAAAGCTGGCGGCGCTGAAATAGAGCTCGGTCGCGAAGCCGGCAGACGCCACCCCGCCGGCCCGGACGATGGAAAATTGCAGGAGGGCGAAGGCCAAGATCAGGCCCGACGCCCAGGCTCCAAGCAGCACGAGCAGAACGAGGGGGCCATAGATGCCGAGCCAACCCTGCCGCCTGCGATCCGGACAGGCGATCCGCACGATGCTAGCGAACAGGCGCCAGCCGCCGCCGAGCAAGGTGCGGCTCAGCAATGGGATAGCGCGTGCATGGCGGGCGACCACCACGGTCTGGATCGCATCTGTCAGCACCAGGATCAGCAGGCCAATGCCAAGAACCGCTTCACCGATCCGCAGCATCCGGCTCCCCTGCGTCGCCAATCACGTCCGTGCCGCCCCACGGCAGGCGCAACTCCGCCTGGAGGCCCCCGCCAGGCCGATCGGCGAGAATAATATCTCCGCTATTGGCGATCGCCGCGGCCCGGGCGATAGCCAGCCCCAGCCCCACGCCGCCGGTGTCGCGGCTGCGCGAGGGGTCAAGCCGGTGGAACGGTTCGAACACAGCCTGCCGCTCCGCTTGCGGAATGCCCGGACCGCGGTCCTCCACGACAACACGCGCCGCATCGCGCGACGCCCGCACGCTCACCTCCGCGGCGCCGGCGTAGCGGATCGCGTTGTCGATCAGATTGCCGACCGCCCGGCGCAACGCCATCGGCCGGCAGTCGAGCACCACGGGCTCGGAGGCGACCAGGCGCACCGGCCGGCCGGCGTCGGCCAGATCATCGACCATGGCGCCGACCAGCGCGGCGAGATCGGTTCTCTTGCGCGGCTCGCTCGCCGCCTCGTCGCGCGCCAGCTGCAGCGTCGCCGCGATCATGGCTTCCAACTCGAAGATGGTACCCAGCATGCGGTCCCGCTCCTCGCCCTCGGCGAGGGCCTCGGTGCGGAGCCGCAACAGGGTAAGCGGGGTGCGCAGATCATGCGATAGCGCCGCCAGCAAGCGGGTGCGCGCCGCGATCACTCCTTGCACGCGCCTTTGCATCCCGTTGAAGGCGCGGGCGGCCTCGCGCATTTCGACACTGCCCGCCTCGGCGATCGGCGGCGAGTTGACGTCGTGACCGAGCCGGTCAGCGGCACCGGCCAGCAGCGCCAGCGGTGCTGTCACCCGACGCGTCGCCCACACCGAGCTCAGGAGCACGATCGCCGCCATGCTGGCGAGTGCTGCGAGAAAACGCCAGGAGGCCGGCGCAGCTGCCTCCGGTAAGGTCGCGGCGAAGCTGAGCCACTGTCCGTCGTCGAGACGCATCGTCGCGCTGAGGGTGCGCCAGCGCACGAAATCCCCCATCATCGACGCCGCCATCGGCATCGCGTGCATCATCCCGCCGCCCGGCGGCGGCATGAAGGTGGCCCCACGTACAGCAACCCGTAAGCTGTGGGCCAGCGCCGGGGGCAGCTGTACGGCAAGGGCCGCCGCGATCCTCCGTGCGGCATCGCTCGGAGGCAGCGCGGGAGCTGTCGTATCGAGACTGACACGCAACGTCGCATCGGATGCGGCGGCAACGATGCGGGCACGCCACACCGGCGGGGCCTCGTCGATCAGGCGGGCCAGGTTGGCGATACGCTGGGTGGCGGCAAACCCACCAAGAGCGCGTACCGCTGCCTGACGATCGGCGGCGAAGATCCAGGTCCCCGCGACATAGGAGACCGCAAGGCCGGCGAAGAGGATCGCCAGCATCTGCGCGAACAATGTGCGCGGTACCAGCCGGATCACGTCTTCTCCACCTTCGCGGCCAACAGGTAGCCGCCGCCCCAGACGGTCTTGATGAGTACGGGCTGGGCAGGATCCCGCTCGAGCTTGCGCCGCAGCCGGCTCACCTGGGTGTCGATGCTGCGATCGAAGGCAGTGGCGGCGCGGCCGCGCGCGAGGTCCAGAAGCTGCTCACGGCTCAATACCCGTTGCGGACGTTCCACCAGCGCGATCAGGAGGTCGTACTCGCCGGTGCTCAGCGGGACAGTGACGCCATCCTCGCGCAAGAGGTCCCGGGCTTCGGTGTTCAAGGTCCAGCGGTCGAAGCGATAGCACGCCGGGTGCGGCGCCGGAGGTGCGTCTGCCGCCGTCGCGCGGCTGCGCCGTAGCACAGCACGGATGCGGGCGATCAATTCACGGCTGCCGAACGGCTTAGGCAGATAGTCGTCGGCGCCGAGTTCGAGGCCGATCACTCGGTCCACCTCTTCGCCCTTGGCTGTCAGCATGATGATCGGGATGTCGCTCTCCGCACGCACCGAGCGGCAGAGCGAAAGCCCATCCTCCCCGGGCAACATGAGGTCAAGCAGAATGAGATCGATCCGGCTATCCGCCAGGGCCTTGCGCATGGCGCGACCATCGGCCACCGCGGTGGCTCGGAACCCTTCCCGGGTCAGGGCGCGGGCCACGAGGTCGCGGATTTCCCGGTGGTCATCCACGATCAGGATGTGCGATGCGGCGTCCATGAACGGAAAGATAGGCGGACGAGCCGGGCGCGTGGGAGGAAATATGTGACCGGATGTGTCCGCCGGCTGATTTGGCAAAGCCTGACACAACTCTCCCCGCATCGGAAAAACTCTAGCCACACACGGAGCCCAGATAGGCTGCGTGGCGGGTCAGAGACCGCCCGAGGCACAGGAGAGAACGATGAAGACGATCACCAAGGGCATCGCGGTCGCCGGGATGCTGGTCGCGCTGGGCGCCGGTGGGTGGCAGGCGCTGGCTGCCGGGCCCGGGATGCAGGGCGCCGGTCCGGGCACTGGGCCGGGAGCGATGGGCGCCGGTATCATGGGCGGGGCGATGATGCGGGGCGGCATGATGGCGGGCAGCTTCGCCGATCCGGCCACCCGGCTGCCGGCCTGGAAGAGCGATATCGGCATCCGCCCCGACCAGGAGACCGCCTGGACCACCTACGCCGGGGCCGTGAAGGAGATCACGGCGAAGCTGCAGGCGGGCCACCGCGCGATGGCCGGGGCGACGGTGCGTGACATGACGGCGCTGCAGCCGTTGTGCCAGCAGCAGGCGGCGTCGTTCACCGCGCTGCGGCAGGCGGCGACCACTCTGCTCGGCAGCCTGGACGCCAACCAGGTGTCGCGGGCCCAGGCCGTCCTTCCTGGTCTCGCCTTTCGCGGCGGGATGGGCGGGATGATGGGTGGGCGGATGATGTGACCACTGCCGCCGGTGCGACATCCGGCGGATCGACCGGGGGACACCAGGCCCCCGGTCGATTGAGTGCAGGTCAGCGTTCCGCTCCGCCGAGGCGACCACGGCGCAGGCGGTCGTATTGAGCGGGTACCGGGATCGGTGCCGGCTCCCTCCTCCACGCGGTCAGGTCGGGCAGATACGGCTGCAGCCGTCGCAACGCTGCGCGCGCAACATAGCCCAGTCTGCGGCGAGCCACCCGTAAGTGGTCCACAGGACCGGCCAGACGTGGTGTCCCGACGGTCGGAAGGGATTGTTTCATGCTGACTCTCCTTCGGTGATTACGCCGGCAGGAAGCGCGTCGGCGCGGGCGCGAGCCGCGGCGCATCAGATCGGGGACGACGCACAAGGCGCCGCGATCCTTGCCATAGCGGCGACGGGCGATCGCCCCCGCCCAGCACCAGCCTTTCCATGAGCTTCCATCAGGGCACATCCATGCCTACGGTTATCGAAAGCCCCAATAGCCGAGAGCGATCAGCACGAGAACGGCGACCATTGGCACGCAACAGGCGGCCATCCATAGCCATGCCCACCGACCGCCTCTCTTTCCACCGTTTGATCCGTCATCCATGCCGACATCTCCTCGGTCAGCCGTGGGTTGTGCGTTCGATCGTGCTCCAGCCGAGCAGATTGTACAGAGGGCAATAGCCGCGGACACCGGTGACAAGAAAATCCGCGCCCAGCGCGACGAGAGCGACACGTGCCAGAACCCAGATCAGGCCACCACCAGAAAACAGAAGCACCAGCGCCCACAGGGCCAACGCGCCGCCCAACGCGATACGCATCCCACGCTCGATTTTTCCGAGATTTCTCTTTTTCATAAGATCCGTTCCGTAGTGACGGCATCTGTCTGATCTGGGTAGCCACGACCGCGTA
>JAJZVE010000230.1 GCA_021845835.1 Pseudomonadota bacterium
TCCATGCTGCGCAATCCCTTCTGCAGCGCTTCCGCAAAGCTGCGGCCGATCGCCATCGCCTCGCCCACCGACTTCATGCTGGTGGTCAGCAGCGCCGGCGTGCCGGGGAATTTCTCGAAGGTGAAGCGCGGGATCTTCACGACCACGTAGTCGATGGTCGGCTCAAAGCTTGCCGGGGTGACGCGGGTGATGTCGTTGGCCAGCTCGTCGAGCGTGTAGCCGACCGCAAGCTTGGCTGCGATCTTCGCGATCGGAAAGCCGGTCGCCTTGGACGCAAGCGCGGAGGAACGGGAGACGCGCGGGTTCATCTCTATGACGACCATTCGCCCGTCGGCCGGATTGACCGCGAACTGCACGTTCGACCCGCCGGTATCGACGCCGATCTTGCGCAGGCAGGCGATGGAGGCATCGCGCATGCGCTGGTATTCCTTGTCGGTCAGCGTCAGCGCGGGCGCGACCGTCACCGAATCGCCGGTGTGGATGCCCATCGGATCGACGTTCTCGATGGAGCAGACGATGATGCAGTTGTCCGCGCGGTCGCGGACCACTTCCATCTCGTATTCCTTCCAGCCCAGCACGCTTTCCTCGACCAGCACCTCGCGCGTCGGCGAGGCGTCGAGGCCGCTCTGCACGATCTGGTCGAATTCCTCCCGGTTGTAGGCGATGCCGCCGCCGGTGCCGCCAAGGGTGAAACTCGGGCGGATCACCGCCGGCAGCCCGACCTCGGCCAGCACCGCGCGCGCCTCGGCGGGCGAATGGGCGATGCCGCTGCGCGGGCTCTCGATGCCGATCTCCGCCATCGCGTTGCGGAATTGCAGCCGGTCCTCGGCACGCTCGATCACGTCGGCGCGGGCGCCGATCAGCTGCACGCCGTAGCGCGCCAGCACGCCGGAGGCGGCAAGCTGCATCGCGATGTTGAGCGCGGTCTGCCCGCCCATCGTCGGCAGCAGCGCATCGGGCTTTTCGCGCGCGATGATGCGTTCGACGAACTCCGGCGTGATCGGCTCGACATAAGTGGCGTCGGCAAGGCCGGGATCCGTCATGATGGTGGCGGGGTTGGAGTTCACCAGGATGGTGCGGTAGCCCTCCTCGCGCAGCGCCTTGCACGCCTGCGCGCCGGAATAGTCGAACTCGCAGGCCTGGCCGATGACGATCGGGCCGGCGCCGATGATGAGGATGGAAGAAATGTCGGTACGCCTGGGCATGTCAGCCTCGCGCGATCAGGGCGCGCGCGGCCGCGACGCCGTCAGGTGTCAGTTCCAGCCGCCAATGGCATTGCAACGCGCCTTCCGGCAGCCGGATCGGCTCGCGGATCAGGCCGCGGCGCAACGCTTCGGCCACGGCGGCGTGGAATGACGCGGCATCGAGCGTTCCGTCCGCGAGCGCCTGGACCTGCTCGCACGCCGCCTCGGCATTCGCGGCCGAGACCGCGTGGCGGAAGCCGATGCGCAGCAGGGCCGCGAGTGCCGCGCCGGTCAAGCGGCACCATCCATCATCGCCACGAACCGCGCGAACAGGTGCCGGCTGTCGGTCGGGCCGGGGCTGGCCTCCGGGTGGTACTGCACGCTGAAGGCCCGCTTGCCCGGACACGCGAGGCCCTCGTTGCTGCCGTCGAACAGGCTCCTGTGCGTCACCCGCACGCCTTCGGGCAGCGATGCCTCATCGACGGCGAAACCGTGATTCTGGCTGGTGATCTCGACGCGGCCGGTGAGCAGGTCCTTGACCGGCTGGTTGGCGCCGCGATGCCCGCGCACCAGCTTGTAGGTCCGCCCGCCCAACGCGAGCGCCAGCAACTGGTGGCCGAGGCAGATGCCGAACAGCGGCTTGCCCGACGCCAGCACGCCGCGAATCGCCGGCACCGCGTAGTCGGCGGTCGCCGCCGGATCGCCCGGGCCGTTGGAGAGGAACACGCCGTCCGGGTGGTGGCGCAGGATGTCCTCGGCGGTCGCGGTCGCCGGTACCACGGTCACGCGGCAGCCGGCGGCAGCGAGGCAGCGCAGGATGTTGCGCTTGGCGCCGTAATCCACCGCGACCACGTGATGCCGCGGCGCGGTCTGCCGCCCATGCCCGTCCGGCCAGACCCACAGGGTTTCGTCCCACGTGTAGCTCTGCGTGCAGGAGACGCGGCGGGCGAGGTCCATGCCCTCCAGCCCCGGCCAGTCGCGCGCGCGCGCGATCAGCGCCGGAATGTCGAAGCGCGCGTCGGCGGGGTAGGCGAGCACGCCGTTCGGTGCGCCGCCGTCGCGGATGCGCGCGGTCAGCGCCCGCGTGTCCACCCCGGCCAGTCCCGCCACCCCCTGCGCGCGCAGCCAGCCGTCCAATCCCTGCGCCGCGCGCCAGTTGGCGGGTTCCGTTACGTCCTGCTTCACCACGAGGCCGCTTGCGGCGATGGTGCCTGCCTCCAGATCCTCCGGATTGGCGCCGACATTGCCGATATGGGGGAAGGTGAAGGTGATGATCTGCCCGGCATAGGACGGATCGGTCAGCGTTTCCTGATAGCCGGTCATGCCGGTGTTGAAGCACACCTCGGCCGGCTTGCCGGCGCCGTGCGCGCCGAAGCCGCGGCCCCAGAACACCGCCCCGTCGGCGAGCACGAGGCAGGCATCGGCGCCTTCGGGCGGCAGGGTCGGGTCGGGCATGGCCGGTCTCGTCTCCTGCGACGGCGCGCCGGGAATGTCGGCGAGCGCCACGCCCAGCATCTGGATCAGCACCGGCCAGTGGCGCGCCGGGATGACGCCGTTCTGCCGCCATTTGCGCAGCGCCTCGGTGCCCACGCCCAGCCCGCGGGAAGCCGCGGCGGGGCCGCCGAGCCGGGCGATGATGGTGTCCACCTGGATGGCCATGCGACGACCTTATGGGAAATTTTTTCCCAAGGCAACGCCGGGCGGCCACATGGGAAATCGGTTACCGGGGGATGCAGCGCGGGCCGCCATGGAGTAGAGGATGGTTTTCCAGGAGCGGCCGCGATGTCCCTGCGCGAACAGTTCACCGAGCAGCTCAAGGCGGCCATGCGCGCGGGCGATGCGCCGCGCGTCTCGACGCTGCGCATGGTCCTGGCGAAGCTGAAGGACACCGACATCGCCGCGCGGCCGGGCGGCGTGCCGCAGGTGCCGGACGAGCAGATCGTGGCGATGCTGCGCGGCATGGCGAAGTCGCGCCGCGAGAGCGTCGATCTCTACCGGCAGGGCAGCCGCCCCGACCTGGTCGCCAAGGAGGAGGCCGAGATCGCGGTGATCGAATCGTTCCTGCCGCAGCAGTTGGACGCGGCGGCGACCGAGCGGGCGGTGGCGGACGCGATCGCCGCGACCGGTGCCGCTGGCGTGAAGGACATGGGCCGCGTGATGGCGGCGCTGAAGGCGCAGCACGCGGCGACGCTGGACATGGCCCGCGTCGGCCCGCTGGTGCGGGCGAAGCTCGGCGGCTGATGGCGCTGCCATCCGGCTTCCTCGACGAACTCAGGGCGCGCACGCCGATCGCCACCGTGATCGGCCGGCGCGTCAGGCTGGCGCGCAGCGGCCGGCAATGGAAGGGCTGCTGCCCGTTCCACGGCGAAAAGACGCCGAGTTTCTACGTCTATGATGACCACTACCATTGCTTCGGCTGCGGCACGCACGGCGACGCGGTGAGCTTCGTCATGCAGTCGCAGGGCGCCAGCTTCATCGAGGCGGTGGAGCAGTTGGCCGCCGAGGCCGGGCTGGAGGTGCCGAAGCCGGCCCCCGACGCCGCCGAGGCGGAGCGGCGGCGGCTCGATCTGCATGCGGTGCTGGAGGCGGCGGCGGCGTCCTTCCAGCGCCGCCTGTTGCTGCCCGAAGGGGCGCGCGCGCTCGCCTATCTGCGTGACCGCGGGCTGACGGACGAAACCATCCGCCGCTTCGGCCTCGGCTGGTCCGGCGAGGGGCGCGGCGCGCTGACGGCCGAACTGGCGCGCCAGGACGTGCCGCCCGCCCTGCTGATCGAGGCCGGGCTGCTCACCGAGCCGGCCGAGGATCGGCCATCCCGGGAAATGTTCTTCAACCGGGTGATGTTCCCGATCCGCGACCGCCGCGGCCGGACGATCAGCTTTGGCGGCCGCACGCTCGGCGACGGCCAGCCGAAATACCTGAACGGTCCCGAGACCCGCGTGTTCTCCAAGCGCCGCACCCTCTACGGCCTGGACGCCGCGCGGGAGGCGGCGCGCAGCGGCGGCGCGGTGATCGCGGTCGAGGGCTACATGGACGTGCTGGCGCTGCACCAGGCCGGGTTCGGCGCTGCGGTGGCGCCGCTCGGCACCGCGCTCACCGAGGAGCAGTTGGCGGAATTGTGGCGGCTGTCGCCGATGCCGGTGCTGTGCTTCGACGGCGACGCCGCCGGTGCCCGCGCCGCCGCCCGCGCCGCCGAGCTGGCGCTGCCGCTGCTGGCGCCGGATCGCAGCCTGCGCCTCGCCGCCCTGCCCGCCGGCGAGGACCCGGACACGCTGGTCCGCCGCCGCGGCGCCCCGGCATTCGCGGCGGTGCTGAAGGCCGCGAGGCCACTCGCGGAGGCCCTTTACGACCTGCTGCGCGCCGGGATGGGCGAGGACACCCCGGAGCAGCGCGCCGCCCTGCGCGCCCGTCTGGAGGCGGCGGCGGCGCAGATTCGGGACAAGGGGCTGGCGGGCGAGTACCGCCGCGCGCTGCTGGACCGCTTCTTCGCCGCCCGCCGCCGCGGCGCAGCGCCCGGCCGGCCGCTCACGCCGCCGCGGCCGGTGCCGGACCCGGCGGCGGCCGATACGGAACGCTGCCGTGCCCTGTTCGCCATCCTGCTGCGCCATCCGCCGTTGCTGCACGACGTCGGGGAGGCGTTCGGCATGCTCGACCTGCCGGCCGAGTTCGATCGCCTGCGCCGGGAGATTCTGGCCTGGAGTGTGACCGCGCCTGCGCTTGACTCGGCCGCACTGATCGCCCAACTCCACTCCGCGGGTCTGGCGGCCAAGGCGGCAGATGTGCTCTCGGCGGCGCCCGATTGCGCCGCGCCGCACGCCCGACTGGCGGATGCTGCGGAGGGTTGGTGGCATTTCTTCGGATTGATGCATCGCAGCCGGCTGGAGCAGGAGGTTGCGGCGGCCAGCCGCGACTTCGAGCGACGGGGAGACGAGCTTTCCGAGCGCCGGCTGACGGGGCTGGCAGCCGCGCTGGTTGCGCTGCGGCGGGGCGAACCGCGGTCGGACGCCGACGCCCCGTGACCACCGATCCGGCCGACCGGCGGCTGCCTCCGCCGCACGGCACTGTTTTGCCTGGAGTGTCCTGACCGATGGCCAGCAAGCCCAGCGCCCCCGCCGATGCCGCGACCGCCGAGCAGGACACCGACACCACCCTGCTCGACGTGCAGTCGGCCGCGGTGAAGCGGCTGATCGCCCGCGGCAAGGAGCGTGGCTACATCACCTTCGACGAGCTTAACGTGGTGCTCGCGCCGGAGCAGACCAGTTCCGAGCAGATCGAGGACGTGATGGCCAATCTCTCCGAGATGGGCATCCAGGTCGTCGAGAGCGAGGAAGGCGAGGACGCCGAGGCTGCCGCGCCGAAGGCCGAGAAGGTCGAGGAGGAAGGCGAAGAGGCCGGCGGCAACGTCGATGAGGAGAGCCTCGGCCGCACCGACGACCCGGTACGCATGTATCTGCGCGAGATGGGCAGCGTGGAGCTGCTCTCGCGCGAGGGCGAGATCGCCATCGCCAAGCGCATCGAGGCCGGGCGCGACATGATGATCGGGGGCTTGTGCGAAAGCCCGCTGACCTTCCGCGCCATCATCGCCTGGCACGACGCGCTCAAGGGCGGGCGCATGCTGCTGCGCGACATCATTGACCTTGAAGCGACGCAGGGCGGCCCGGCGCCGGCCGTGGTGGTCGAGAGCGACGGCGCGGTGCCGCCGCCCGGCGAGGCGGACGGCGAGGCGGGACCGGCGTTCGAGCCGCCCGACGACGACGAGGGCGAGGAAGGCGAGGGCAGCAATCTCTCGCTGTCGGCGCTGGAGGACAAGCTCAAGCCCGAGGTGCTCGCGACCTTCGAGGAAATCGAAGCGCTGTACAAGAAGCTGCATAAGATGCAGTCGCGGCGGCTGGAGACGATGACCGCCGGCGAGGAGGTGAACGCGCGCTCGGAGAAATCGTACGAGAAGCTGCGCGAGGAACTCGTCTCCAAGGTCGAGCAGGTGCGGCTGCACAACAACCGCATCGAGGAACTGGTGATGCAGCTCAAGCAGCTCAACCAGGGCCTGACGGGCATGGAAGGGCAGCTGCTGCGCATGGCGGAATCCTGCAGGGTGCCGCGCGACGAATTCCTGCAGCACTACCGCGGCTGCGAACTCGATCCCAACTGGCTGGAGCGCATCGCGGCACTGTCGGGCAAGGGCTGGAAGCTGTTCGCCAGCCGCCATTTCGAGGACATCGGGCGGGTGCGCACGCAGATCGCGGCGGTGGCGACCGACGCCAGCCTGCCGATCGGCGAGTTCCGCCGCGTCTATGCGACCGTCAGCCGCGGCGAGCGCGATTCGGCGCGCGCCAAGAAGGAGATGATCGAGGCGAACCTGCGCCTCGTGATCTCGATCGCCAAGAAATATACCAATCGTGGCCTGCAGTTCCTGGATCTGATCCAGGAGGGCAACATCGGCCTGATGAAGGCGGTGGACAAGTTCGAGTATCGCCGCGGCTACAAGTTCTCCACCTACGCGACGTGGTGGATCCGCCAGGCGATCACGCGCAGCATCGCCGACCAGGCGCGCACCATCCGCATCCCCGTCCACATGATCGAGACCATCAACAAGCTGGTGCGAACGTCGCGCCAGATGCTGCACGAGATCGGCCGCGAGCCGGCGCCGGAGGAACTCGCGGAAAAACTCGGCATGCCGCTGGAGAAGGTGCGCAAGGTTCTCAAGATCGCGAAAGAGCCGATCAGCCTGGAAACCCCGATCGGCGACGAGGAGGACAGCCATCTCGGCGATTTCATCGAGGACAAGGCGGCGGTGATCCCGCTGGACGCGGCGATCCAGGCGAATCTGCGCGAGGCGACCACGCGCGTGCTGTCCAGCCTGACGCCGCGCGAGGAGCGGGTGCTGCGCATGCGCTTCGGCATCGGCATGAACACCGATCACACGCTGGAGGAAGTCGGCCAGCAGTTCAACGTGACGCGCGAGCGCATCCGCCAGATCGAGGCGAAGGCGCTGCGCAAGCTGAAGCACCCGAGCCGCAGCCGCAA
>JAJZVE010000231.1 GCA_021845835.1 Pseudomonadota bacterium
ATCTCTGCTTGGCCTTGCCAACGGCGTGCTCGGCTTCGTGCTGGCGCTGATCGTGGCGTTCTTTTTCTTCGCCGCCGGCGACCGGTTCGCCTCCGTGCTGACGGCGCTGCTGATGCGCATCGCCGGCTCGCGCGCGCCGCGGCTGATCGAAGTCACCGGCAACACCGTGCGCGGCGTCGTGTTCGGCATCCTCGGCACCGCCGTCGCGCAGGGCATCCTGACCACGTTCGGGCTGTGGCTGGCCGGCATGCCGCGTCCGCTGCTGCTCGGCGTGGTGGCGGGCGGGCTGGCGGTGCTGCCGGTGGGGGCGCCGGTGGTGTGGATCCCCTCCGCGCTCTGGCTGATGGCGGCGGGCCATATGTGGCGCGGCCTGTTCCTGTTCGCCTATGGGCTGATCGGGGTCAGCGGCGCCGATTCGATCATGCGCCCCTATTTCATCGCCCGCGGCGCGCAACTGCCGTTCCTGCTGACGCTGCTCGGCGTGCTGGGTGGCGCGCTGAAATTCGGGCTGCTGGGCGTGTTCGTCGGCCCGGTGCTGCTCGGCGTCGGCTTCACGCTGGTCCATGAATGGGCGCATCCGAACGAGCCGGCGCTGCCCGACCCGCAGGGTGACGGTTGAGCGCCGCCGCCCGCGCCGTGACCGGGACGCGCCACGCACATGGCCTCGCCGCCGAAGCCGCCGCCTGCGCGGCGCTCGCCGCCGAAGGCTGGACGCTGCTGGGGCGGCGGGTGCGCACGCCGGCCGGCGAGATCGACGTGATCGCCGAGCGCGAGGGCCTGCTGGCGCTGGTCGAGGTGAAGCGCCGCGCCTCGCTCGCCGCCGCCGCCGCCGCGCTCGCGCCGCGCCAGCGCGCCCGCCTGCTGGCCGCGGCGGAGTTGCTGCTGGCCGCGCATCAGGACTGGGGGCGGGCGGGGGTGCGCTTCGATGTCATCGTCGTGGACGCCGCCGGTCGGGTGCGGCGCATCGCCGATGCGTTCCGCGCCGGCGACTGACGTGCTGCGCGGATCGGCGGCTTGACGCCCTGCCGTCGCCGTCCGCAAAAACGCGGCCGAACGGTTCGGAGAGAGCGGATGGTGCGAGTTCGCCTGACGATCGCGGCGGCGGGGCTGCTGGCAGCCGCGCCGGTGCTGGCGCAGACCGATACCCAGGCGCCGCCCCAGCATATCCTGGGCACCCTGCCGGCCTCGCCGACGAGCCCCACCACCGCCGCGCCGGCGGCGACCGGCACGCCGCAGGACTTCATCCAGACGGCGCTGCACGCGCTGGCCGCCGGCCGCACGGCGGAGGCGGAAAACGCCATCGAGCAGGCAGAGAGCCGCGTGCTGACCCGCTCGATCAAGCCCTCGCTTGCCAACCAACCGAGCCAGCAGTCGCTGGTGCAGCAGCTCGGCCAGGCGCGGCAGGCGCTGGCCGCCGGCGACCGGCTGCAGGCGGTCCGCATCCTGGAGGTGGCGGCGAACAACCCGGAGGCCGCGGACAAGTAGTCCGCTTCAGCCCGGCCGCCCCGGCGTGCGCAGCCGATAGGCCAGCGCCTCCGCGACATGCGGCCGCCGGATGATTTCGGTGCCGGCAAGATCGGCGATGCTGCGCGCGACGCGCAGCGTGCGGGTGAAGCCGCGCGGCGACAGGCGCAGCTTCTCCGCCGCCTGCTCGGCCAGCGTCCGCGCCTCCGGCTGGATCGCGAAGCCGCCGGCATCCGCCTCGGCGTTGGTGAAGGGGCCGCTGTCGCCGCCGCGCGTCCGCTGCGCCGCGCGGGCGGCGGCGACGCGGGCGGCAACGGCGGCGCTTGGCTCTCCGTTCGGCGCATGCGACAGCTCGGCGGGGGCGACCGGCTGCACCTGCAGCGCGAGGTCGATGCGATCGAGCAGCGGGCCGCTGATGCGGTTCTGGTATTCCTCGCCGCAGCGCGGTGCGCGGCCGCACTCGCGCGATGCGTCGCCGAGATGGCCGCAGCGGCACGGGTTCATCGCCGCGATCAACTGGAACCGCGCCGGGTAGGTGACATGCGCCATCGCCCGCGCCACCGTGGTGCGCCCGCTCTCCAGCGGCTGCCGCAGCGCCTCCAGCGCCACCCGCGGAAATTCCGGCAGCTCGTCGAGGAACAGCACGCCGCGATGCGCGAGCGACACCTCGCCCGGCCGCGCCCGGTTGCCGCCGCCGGTCAGCGCAGCCTGGCTCGCGGAGTGGTGCGGCTCGCGGAACGGCGGCCGGCGCAGCAGCTTGCCGCCGTCAAGCATGCCGGCGACGCTGTGGATCATGCTGACCTCCAGCGCCTCGCGCGGCGCGAGGTCCGGCAGCAGGCCGGGCAGCCGCGCCGCCAGCATCGACTTGCCGGCGCCCGGCGGGCCGACCAGCAGCAGGTTGTGCCCGCCCGCCGCGGCGATCTCCAGCGCGCGCCTGGCGGTTTCCATGCCGCGCACATCGGCGAGGTCGGGCCCCGCATCCGTCTCGGCGACGCCGCCCGGCTCGGGCGGGGTGAGCACCTGGGTGCCGCGGAAATGGTTGATCAGCGCCAGCAGCGCGCCGGCCGCCAGCACGTCGGTGCCGCCCGACCACGCCGCCTCGCCGCCCTGCGCCGCCGGGCAGATCAGGCCGAGGCCCATGCCGCCGGCGGCGATGGCGGCGGGCAGCACGCCGGCAACCGCGTTCAGCGTGCCGTCGAGCGACAGTTCGCCGAGCGCCGCGTAGTCGGCGAGATCCTCGGTCGGCAGCACCTCCATCGCGGCGAGCACGGCGAGCGCGATCGGCAGGTCGAAATGGCTGCCTTCCTTCAGCAGATCGGCGGGGGCGAGGTTGATCAGCACGCGGCGCGGCGGCAGCGAGAGGCCCATCGCGGTCAGCGCAGCGCGCACCCGTTCCCGCGCTTCCGCCACCGCCTTGTCGGGCAGGCCGACGACCAGGAAGGCCGGCAGGCCGGAGGCGATCTGCACCTGCACCTCGACCGGTACCGCCTCGATCCCCGAGAACGCGAAGCTGCGGATGCGGGCGATCGGCATGCGGGGGCAGGCTCACGGATGATTACGGCGGAGGTTTGACCCCGGCGGGCGCAGCGTCAAGCGCCGCATCCGGCCGCCTCACCGGCGCGCCCGTTCCCGTTGCTATGCCTGCCGCTCCTGCGCGCGCCAGTGCCGCTCCAGATTCGCGATCAGTTGCGGGCTGAAATGGCAGATTGCCTGCTCGCGCGCGTACACCGCCATGTACTGCCGGAACGCATCGAGCGGCTCCGCGCCGATGCGCAGCGCGCGGCGGTTGCCGACGAGGCTGACCGCGCCGGAGTTGGTCAGCCCGTCGATCACGCCGGCTATGGCAGCGTCCATCGCATCGGGCGCGGCGACCTCGTCGCAGATCAGCCGGCCTTCCGGCGAGTCGCAGTCCAGCCGCCGCCCGTAGGAAATCGCCTGTCGCGCGATGCGGTCGCCGGTGAAGCGTGGCAGCCGCAGATTCGCCGCCCCCGGAATGATGCCCTCCTTGCGCGCCGGCAGCGTCATGAACGCGCCGCGTTCGGCCAGCACATAGTCGGACGCCAGCAGAACCTGGCAGCCGCCGCCGATCGCGAACGCCTCGACGGCGGCGATCCACGGTTTCTCGCGCGTCGTGCCGCGCCATTCGTCCGGCGGCGCGTCCGGCACCGCGAGGCCGCGGAACATCTTGTTCACGGCGCCCAGGTCGCGCCGGAGGTACCACAGGAACGAAATTTTACCGTGATACAGATGTGTCAGGTTGATGCCGGCAGAGAATACGTGCCGGCCGGCGTAGCGCGGATGCGAAACCGTGGCGCCGCGCAGCACCGCCGCACTGCTCGCCGGATCGAGCGTCGCCAGATCGACGGCAATCTCGAAATCATCCAGCGTGGCTTCATCCTCCGCGTTCAGGAAGCGCGGATTGCGCGTCGTCACCAGCGTCGCGTTGCCGAGGCGTGAGATGCGCGCGGTCGGCAGCTCCACGATGCCGTCGCGCAGCAATTGCGGCAGCAGCGCCTCCGCTTCCGGCCGCGGCAGCAGCATGGCGTGGCACAGATGCCGCCCGCACGCCGGATCGGCGAGAATATGCGCCAGCAGCAGCCCCTGGTCGATCTCCAGCCCGTCCTTGTCCGCCTGGCGCAGCGCCGCCTCTGCCGCCACCTGTGCGCGCGTCGGCACCAGGCCCGGCACCAGATCGGCCGCTTCGTACACGATCTGCTCGATGCGCAGGAAGCGCGTGAAATCGCCGGTGAGCGCGCGATACAGGCGCACCGCGTGATCGGACAGGAAGCGTTCGCGCCCGGCCCGCGCGTCGGCCAGCAGTCGCGCTGCGTTGTCAGCCTGCGCCGGCGTGCGCGCCGGCTTCGGCGGCAGGGCGGCCAGCGCCTCGGCGGCGGTGCGCCAGCGGCGCGAGTACGCGGCGGCCTCGGTCGCGAATCCGTCGGTCACGGCTGCACCTCGATCTGTCGCGGGAACAGCTTCACGCCACGCAGCACGATCATGTCGTCGGCGCGGCCGGTGATGCGCGCCGTGCGACGCAGCCGCCTCACCCCGGTCAATGCCAAAGCGTAGCGCAGCCGCCACGGCGGCGCCAGCGTCTCGCGCGCCCGTGCGGCGGTCGTCAGGCCGCCGCCGCTTCCGTCTCCGGCAGCACCGTCGCGATCGCGGCCAGCACGGCGGCGATCTGGCGTTCCCGCCAGGCGCCGGGCACGGCGCGCAGGCGCGGCAGCGCGGCGCGGAACGCCTGCGCCTCCTGCCGCAGCAGCGCGCCCCAGCGGGCGCGGAAGATGCGCGGTGCCGCCGCCATCAGCGCCGCCCGCTCCGCCTCCGGCAATCGCGCCACCGCGAACAGCTCGACATGCGCATAGGCCGTGGTAATCAGCGGCGTCAGCCAGTGCAGCGCCGCCAGCGCATCGTCGGTCGGCAGGCCGCGCTGCGCCGCCTCCGTCATCGCGCGCGCGATCTGCGCCACCGGCCTGCCGCCGTCACGACGCAGATAGAGCGGCGCCGGCACATGGCGGATCTCGCCGTACAGCGCCAGTTCGGCCAGCACCGCATGGTCCCATCCGGCGGTGTGGCGGAACCGTGCCAGACGCTCGGTGGCGCTGCGGCGATAGATGCCCCAGAAGCTCGGTGCGCTGGTGTAGCGCGCCATGACGTGCTGCGCGCGCGCCAGCGGATCGGCGCCGATCGCGTGCAGGCGATGCGTGTCGGGATAGACCTGTCGCACCTGCCCGTGGCCGGTGAACACCACGCCGCCGGCATGGCACATCGCGCTGTCGGGATGCGCCAGCAGCACCTCCATTGCGCGCGCGACGAACCCGGGCGCCAGCAGGTCGTCGGCCGTCTTCGGCAGCACGAAGTCCGCGTCGCCCTCGGCGAAGGCGCGCGCGCAGTTTGCCGCCAGCCCGGCATCGACGCGCGCGCGCCGCAGCCGGATATGCGGCATGTCGCGCATGTAGTCGCGCACGATCGCGACGGTATCGTCGGTGGAGGCGTTGTCGATCACCGTCAGCGTCAGCGACGGCCAGGTCTGCGCCAGCACGCTTTCGATCGCGGCGCCGATGGTGGCTGCACCGTTGCGCACGAACAGGTTCACATCGACGGTCGGATACGCGCTCATGGCCGCGCGCACGCCGTGCGCCAGGTGCCGCGCAGCGTGGCTGCCAGGTTCGCCGCGAAGCGCCGCGCATCACCGAGCGGACTCGCCGCCGCCCGTTCACGCAGCCCGCCCCGCAGCCGGGCAAGGCCGGCGATGTCGGACGCACGCGCCACCGCGATGTCCTGATACTCCGCCCGCTCGGTCGCCACCCACCCGGCCAGCCCGCAATTATGCAAGTGGCTTGCAGAATGGCGTCCGGCGAAGCTGTGGCCCGCAAGCGTGACGACCGGCACGCCGAGCCACAGCGCCTCGCAGGTGGTCAGCCCGCCGGCATAGGGAAACGGATCGAGGATGATGTCCACGTCGCCGTGCTGCACCAGTTGCGCGCGATGCGCGGTCGCGCCGCGCAGATCGAGCCGCGCCGCGTCGATCCCCTCCGCCGCGAACGACGCGGCGATGCGCGCCGCCACCGCAGGATCGGAGAACTGGTAGGCCTTCACCACCATCCGCGATCCCGGCACGCGGCGCAGGATCGCCGCCCAGGTGGCGATCACCGCCGGCGTGATCTTGGCCAGCGTGTTGAAGCAGCCGAACGTGACATGCCCACGCGCCGCCGCCGGCGACGGCGCCACGTCGGGCAGATGCACCGGCGGGCTGTAGCAGACATAGCCGTCCGGCAGGCGCAGCAGCCGCTCGGTGTAGAACCGTTCGAACCCGGCCGGCGTCTCCCAGCGGTCGGTCAGGAAGAAGTCCATTTCCGGCAGGCCGGTCGAGTACGCCTGGTTGCCGACCCATTTGATCTGCACCGGCGCCGCGCGCGCCGCGCAGGCGGTGAGCAGCCCGTCATCGCCCCAGCCGCCGAGATCGAGCAGCATGTCGATGCCGAGCGCGCGCGCCCGTTCGGCGATCGCGTCGGGGGCAAGGCGGGCGATGTCGTGCCATTCCGCCGCGACGGCGCGGAACCGCCGTTCCAGCGGATCGTCGCCCGGCGCGCCGGACAGGCAGACCAGTTCGAACGCGCGCGCATCCAGCGCCTCGAACGCGGCGATGGTGAGCCAGCCGACCGGATGCGTCCTCAGCTTGCTGGACAGCAGGCCGAGCCGCAGCCGCTTCTCCGGCCCGTGCGCGCGCGGCGGCGGCGGCAGGCGGCGCGGCAGCGTCGCGCCGGCGCGTTCGGCGACCGCGCGCAGCTCCTCGGCGGTGCCCTCCTCGGCATAGACCAGCGCCGCGCCCAGCGTGCGCCAGGCGAGGTGCAGCTCCGGCGCCAGCGCGGTCGCCCGCCGCGCCGCCGCCACGCCCTCGCGCTGCTGGCCGAGCAGCACCAGCGCGTTGGCGAGGTTGCACAGGAAGGCGGGATGCTCGCCGTGCTCGGCGATCAGGCCGTCCAGCAGCTCGCGCGCCTCGCGCGTATGGTGCAGCCGGGTGAGCGTGGCGGCGAGGTTGTTGCGCAGCGCCATGTCGTGCGGCGCCAGCGCGATGGCGCGCCGCAGCGCCGGCACCGCGGCCGGCAGGTGCGGCATCTGCTGCAATGCCTCGGCCAGCGCCGCCGCCGGTTCCGGCGCGTCGGGCGCCAGCGCGGTCGCCACTTCCAGCGCCGCCACCGCCTCCTGCGTGCGTCCGAGCGCCTGCAGCAGCACGCC
>JAJZVE010000232.1 GCA_021845835.1 Pseudomonadota bacterium
CCAGGCCGGACGACCTCGATGGCTGGCTGCGCCTGGGCAACTTCGCCGCGATCGACGACTGCCTGGCCGCCGCCCCGCGCGGTGGCGCTGCTGCGCGAGGTGGCCGCGGTGCAGCCGGAAGCGCCCGAGGTGCTGTGGTATCTCGGCATTGTCGCGGCGCGCGAGGGCAGGCCGGCCGAGGCGCGGCAGGACTGGACGCGGCTGCTGGCCGCGCTGCCGGCCGGCGGCGAGGACCGCAAAATGGTGCAGGCCGCGCTGGCCGAACTGAAGGGGCCGTGATCAGCGCGCAGCGCGCACCCTGACCACCGTGCGTCCCCGCACCTGGCCGGCGAGAATGGCGTCGGCACGCGCCGCAAGATCCTCCAGCCCGACCGTTTGCGTGACGGCGGAGAAATCTCCGGGCAGCAGCGCCCCGGCGATGCGCTGCCAGGCTGCCTCGCGCCGGTCAGCGGGACAGCGGACGGAATCGATGCCGAGCAGCGCGACGCCCCGCAGGATGAACGGGAATACGGTCGCGGGCAGGGCGGTGCCTCCGGCCAGGCCGCAGCACGCCACGGCGCCGCCGTACGCGGTGGCCGCGACGACGTTGGCGAGCACGGTGCCGCCGACGGTGTCGACCGCGCCGTGCCAGCGCTCGGCTGCCAGCGGCTTGCCCGCGGCCTGGTACTCGGCACGCTCCAGAATATCGGCGGCCCCGAGCTGGCGCAGGAAGTCGGCCTCGGCAGGCCGTCCGGTCAGCGCCGTCACGGTGTAGCCCAGCCGCGAGAGCAGGCGCACGGCCATGCTGCCGACGCCGCCCGCGGCGCCGGTGACCAGCACGTCGCCCCCCTTGCGGATGCCGTGACGCTCCAGCGCCATCACGCACAGCATGGCGGTCAGGCCCGCGGTCCCGACCGCCATCGCGTGCTGCGTGGAAAGGGCCGCCGGCAGCTTGACCAGCCATTCCGATCTCACGCGGGCGCGTTCGGCGAAGCCTCCCGACCATTCCTCCCCGACGCCCCAGCCGGTCAACACGACCTTGTCGCCGGTCCGCAACCGGTCCGAGGCGGAACGGATGACCGTGCCGGCGAGGTCGATGCCGGGCACGATCGGGTAGCTGCGCAGGATGCGGCCCAGGCCCTTGAGCGCCAGACCGTCCTTGTAGTTGAACGACGAGTACTCGACGCCGACGGTCACGTCGGCGTGCGGCAGGTCGGCCTCGGTCAGCGTCTCCAGGCTGACGGTCTGCCCATCGGCCCCCTTGCGCGCGACCAGCGCGCGGAACCCTGCTTCGCTCATGTCCTACCTCGCTGCCTGCTGGCTGTTCTTCCGCCTGCTGTCCGACCGCTCGGACTGCTTTCGCTGCGCCGCTTCGTACTGGGCGCGGATGTAGCCGACCAGTTCGCCGAGCACGGACGTCGCCATCGTACCGTCGCCGGCCGCGAGGGCGTCGACCATCCGCTCGTGGAACGTGGTGATGGTCCGCCGGTCGCGCACGCGGACGATGATCATGTTGCTTACCGGCATCAGCGACTCGACGACCAGGTTCATGACGAAGCGCAGGATCGCGTTGCCGCTGGCCTGCACCACCAGGCGATGAAAGCGCACGTCGGAGGCACAGAATTCCTCGTCCGAAAGGCTGTCGTCACGCTGCCGGTCGATTTCCGCGCGGAGTTCGGCGATCTCGGCCGGTTCGATCCGGCTTGCCGCCAGGCGGCAGCAGATCGCCTCCATCTCGAAGCGCGCGGTCGCCATCTCGTCCAGGCCGACCCCGCCGGTCGCGACCAGCAGGGTGGCAGCGGTGCCGAAGCTGTGGGCCAGTTCCTCGGGAGAAGGGCCGCTGACGAAATTGCCGCCCGCCGGCCCGCGCCGGGACCGGATGAGGTGGCGTGCGGCCAGCCGCTTCAGCGCCTCTCGCACGGTGGGTCGCGAAACGCCGAACTGTGCGGCCAGATCTTCCTCGCTGGCGAGCCGGTCGTTGATGCGCAGCGAACCATCGAGAATGGCCTGCTGGATCGCATCGGCGATCTGGCTCGCGACACTGGTGGTCACGATGGGCTTGTAGGTCATCTGCTCCGCTCGTCTCAGCCGCGCCGTGCCAGTCATCTACACCGGAATATAGGTTTGACAAATAGAAAACTCGGGAGCCTAATGCCGTCCACGGCTCCCTGAGGGCCGACCAAGGAGCGGGGGAAGTCCGTGAAACGTGTGTTCATGCTGCTGGCGTGCCTTGCCGCCGGGACGACGAGCGCCCGTGGCGATGGGCTGCCGGTGTTCCGTGTCGGCGTGCTCAACGACATGTCCGGCCTCTACGCCGACATCACCGGTTCCGGCTCGGTCGAGGCCGCGCGCATGGCGGTCGAGGACTTCAAGCCGGAGGCCAGGGGCTTTTCCGTCGAGATTCTTTCTGGCGACCACCTGAACAAGCCCGACGTGGGATCCGCCATCGTCAGCCGCTGGTTCGAGACCGGGCAGGTGGACGCCGTCGCCGACGTGCCGACGTCCTCGGTCGCGCTCGCGGTGGCGGACGTGGCGCGTGCGAAGAACAAGGTATTCCTGATCGACAGCGCCGGCACCTCGAACCTGACGGGAGCGGGCTGCACCCCCAACAACGTGCACTGGACGTACGACACCTGGGCGCTGGCGAACGGAACCGCCCGCGCGGTGCTGGAGCGCGGCGACAAGACCTGGTTCTTCATCACTGCGGACTACGTGTTCGGAAAGTCGCTCGAACGCGATGCCTCCGACATCGTCAAGGCGCAGGGTGGCCAGGTTCTGGGTCACGCGCTGGCACCGTTCCAGACCGCCGATTTTTCGTCCTATCTGATCCAGGCCGAGGCCAGCGGCGCCAGCATCGTGGCGCTCGCCAATTCGGGCGGCGACACCATCAACGCCATCAAGCAGGCGCGGGAATTCGGCCTGACGAAGTCGGGGCAGAAGCTGGTGGCGCTGCTCGCCTTTCTCTCGGACATCCATTCGGTCGGGCTGGACACTGCGCAGGGGCTGCTGCTGACGTCGGCGTTCTACTGGGACCTCAATGACGGCACGCGGGCCTGGAGCAGGCGTTTCGCCGCCCGCAACGGCGGTCGCTATCCCACCATGAACCAGGCGGGGGTCTATGCCTCTGTGCTGCACTGGATGAAGGCGGTCGCCGCGATGGACAAGACCAGGGCACGGGACGGTGCCGCGGTGGTGGCCGAGATGAAGGCGATTCCCACCGACGATCCGCTGTTCGGTCGCGGCAGCGTGCGCGCCGACGGTCGCGTGCTCCACGATCTCTACCTGTTCCAGGTCAAGTCCCCCGAAGAGTCGAAAGGGCCGTACGACTACTACAAGCTTGTCGCGACGATACCCGGCGATCGCGCCTTCCGGCCGATGGCGGAGGGGCACTGCAGGCTCGTTGCCCCCTGAGGTCGGCAGTGTCCTTCATGCCGGGGCGTGCCGGCCGCGGCGTCTCGCTGGTCCTGCTGCTCGTCGCCGAAGTCGCCGCCATGTCAACGTGGTTCGCAACCACCGTCTCGCTCTCGGCGATCCGCGCCCACTACCCGCTGAATGCGTTCCAGGAAGCGCTGCTGACCAACAGCGTGCAGGCGGGCTTCGTGATCGGCACGCTGGTCAGCGCCCTGCTGACGCTGTCCGACAGGTTCGACCTGCGGCGGCTGTTTGCGGCGGGCGCGGCCACGGCGGCGCTGGCGAACTTCGTGCTCCTGCTGTTCGAGCCGACCTCCGTCGCACTGCCGATGCTGCGCCTGCTCACGGGTGCCTGCATGGCGGCGGTCTATCCGGTCGGCATGAAGCTCGTTGCCACCTGGGCCGCAGGCGATCTCGGATTGCTGGTCGGCCTGCTGGTGGCCGCGCTTACGCTCGGCTCGGCCTCGCCCCACCTGGTTGCCGTGGCGGGCGCGCTGGACTGGCGGTGGCCGGTGGCGGTGGCCGCGACCTGCGCCGCCGCCGCTGCCATCCTCATCTGCTTCACCGCGCCTGGACCCAACCTGCCCGCTCCGGCTCCCTTGCGGCTCGGCAATGCGTTGCAGGCGTGGCGCAACCGCAGGGTGCGGCTGGCCAACCTCGGTTATCTCGGCCACATGTGGGAGCTGTACGCCATGTGGGCGTGGGTCGGCGCATTCATCGCCGCCAGCTTCCGTGCCCGTTATGCCGCCGCGCCTCCCTTTCCGGCGGAGCTGGCCGCCTTCGTGGTCGTTGCAGCGGGCGCTCTCGGCGCCATGGCGGGTGGCTTTGCCGCGGATCGTTATGGCCGTGCGACGGTGACCATCGTCGCCATGTCCGTCAGCGGCGTGTGCGCGGCCTGCATCGGCCTGCTGTTCGGCGGACCGGCCTGGGCGCTGCTGATTGTCAGCGTCGTCTGGGGCATCGCGGTGGTCGCCGATTCTGCCCAGTTCTCGGCCTCGGTCGCGGAGCTCAGCGAGCGCTCGCTGGTGGGGACGATGCTGACCGTCCAGACCTGCCTCGGGTTCCTGCTGACCCTGTTCAGCATCCAGCTGATTCCCCTGGCCGTCGCCTGGGTCGGATGGCAGCGTGCCTTTGCGTTCCTCGCGATCGGTCCGTTCCTCGGCATCCTGGCGATGATCCGCCTGCGCCGGGTCACGGGCGAGGGCGCGCGTCTTGCCTGGAGAAGAACATGACCCATGAGGGAGACGGCCGCGTGGCGTTCACTACCATCCAGTATGAGGTCATCGGGACGGTGGCGCGTCTCACGCTCGACCGGCCGGAGCGAACCAACGCGATCAACGCCACCATGCTGTCCGAGCTGTGGCGTGCGCTGGACAGGGCGGAGGCGGACGACGCGGTGCGCAGCGTCGTCGTCCGCGGCGCCGGAACCGCCTTCTCCTCGGGCTTCGATCTCAAGGAGCAGATGCAGCGGCAACCTGCCGGGGTCGCCCAGTGGCGCCCGATTCTGCGCAAGGATTTCGACGTGCCGATGCGCTTCTGGCACTTCCCGAAGCCCACCATCGCGGCGGTGCGCGGCGCATGCCTCGCCGGAGCCTGCGAACTGGCGCTTGCCTGCGACATGACCATTGCCGCCGAGGATGCCTTTTTCGGCGAGCCGGAGCTCAAGTTCGGCGCCGGCATCGTGGTGATGATCCTGCCGTTCATCGTGGGACCGAAGATCGCGAAGGAAATCATCCTGCTGGGCGAGGATCGCGTTGGTGCGGCCCGGGCGCGCGAGATCGGCATGGTCAACCGTGTCGTGCCGGCGGCCGAACTGGACAAGGCGGCGTTGCGCATGGCGCGGCACATCGGCGCGATCGATCCGGCGCTGGTGCGGGAAACCAAGCGCAGCATCAACCGGTCCATCGAGGCGCGCGGCATGCTGGACGCGCTGGAAGCCGCGCTCGCCTCCGACATGCTCATCGAAGGCGAGGGATCGCCGGACAAGGCGCAATTCATGGCGATCGCGCGGGCGGAGGGGTTGCGGGCCGCGCTCGCCTGGCGCGATGCTCGGTTCGCGGATCCGGCACCGTGACGGGCGCGCTGGGCCGCCTGCTGGACGATGCCTTGTCCCGAAACGGGGAGGTGCGCGACGAGCTTGGCCAGGCCACGTCGTTTGCCAGCCTTCATGCCCGGGCTGTCGCGACCGGGGATGCGCTGCGCGCGCGCGGCCTGGCGAGCGACGAGCCGGTGCATGTCGCGATCGCCAACCGGCCTGCGGACATCGCGGCGTTGCTCGGGGTCTGGCGCGCGGGCGGAGTCGCCGTTCCGGTCCACGTTGCGGCCGCTGCTGGGACCGTGGCCCGGATTGCAGGTCTGAGCAAGGCGCGCTTCGGCGTGGACGGCTACTGCGTGAGCGGGCTTGCCGCGGCGGCGCCGCCGCAACGTCCGCTGCTCCGGGGCGCCGCCCTGGTTATTTCGACCTCCGGCAGCACGGGGCTTCCGAAGGGCGTGGTGCTCGGACACGACCGGTTCGCGAGCAAGCTGGACGTGCTGGACAGCCTGCTCCGGTTCACTGCCGCGGATCGCGTGCTGCTGCCGCTGCAACTCACCTTCATCTTCGGCATCTGGGTCAGCCTGTTGGCGCTGCGCGCCGGGGCGGGCCTGACGCTGGTGTCGCGGTTCGCGCCTGCGGCCCTGTCGCGCTGCCTGGTCGAAGGCACCACGGTTCTGGCGGCGGTGCCCTCCATGCTGAGGACGCTGCTTGCCCAGAACGCGCTGGCCGGGAAGGGACCGCGCCTGCTGCTGGCAGGGGGCGAAGCGCTTGGCACCCATTTGCGCGGCGCCGTCGGGCGGCGGTGGCCTGCAACCGACCTGCTGGACCTCTACGGGCTCACGGAAACCGGCTCATGCGACTTCCATTGCCGAAGCGCCGGTGACGCCACGCGGGCCGGGTCGATCGGCCGGCCGACCGGCGGGGTGGCGTATCGCATCACCGACCTGGAGAACGGCGGGGCTGCAGCGCAGGGCGAGCCGGGAGAACTGCAGATCCGGACGCCGTTCGGCATGCTGGGCTACCTGGATGACGCGGCGCTGTCCGAGGCGTCCTTCGGGGACGGTTTCTTCCGCACCGGCGACGTTGCCCGCGTCGGTGCCGACGGTTGCGTCGAACTGGTTGGCCGGATCAAGGAGATCGTGTCGCGCGGCGGCAACAAGATCGCGCCGCAGGAAATAGACGATCTGCTGAGCGCGCATCCCGGTGTTGCCGGCGCGCTCAGCGCCGGAGTTCCGCACCAGCGACTCGGCGAGGCCATCTACACCGTCGTGGTTCCGAAAGTCGGCGCTGAACTTTCCTCCGCGGATCTTCGCCAATGGCTCGCGCAGCGGATCGAGCGCTTCAAGCTGCCCGATGTCATCTCGATCGAACATGCCGTGCCGACCGGGACAACCGGGAAAGCCAGCAGAGCATTGCTGCGTGAGACCGTGATCGCCAGCGGCGCCGCGGCTGCTGCGGACACGTAAGCGGTACGCCGGTGCCGTCCGGTCGCGCTTCTGGTCCGACGCCGCCCCCACCCATCGGCTGGACGAGACCGCCGGACGCCGTCATCTGGAGCAGGCCAGGTTCGGCGCACGGACGTGGTTCGGCCATCAACAGGGAGCGTGCGATGCTGGACATTACCACTTTCGACGCCCGCGCCGGCGGCAACGTGCTTTACAAGGCGCTGGCGCACCCGCTGGCCGCCGAAGCCATCGACCGTCTGTTCGCGCGCCTGCCGCAGCCCATCGCGATCGTGGATGTCGAGGACGTGGCCGGCCCGCTGCTCGCGCTG
>JAJZVE010000233.1 GCA_021845835.1 Pseudomonadota bacterium
CACGGGCCTTCCTCGGACTGCCCAAGCGGGAAGTGCCGCGCGCACCGGCACGAGCGGGATCGTCGGATGCCGCCCGGCGGCTGTTCGCTCTTTCGCGCCCGATCGTCGGGACCCTGGCCGAGACCTATCTCCGCAACCGCGGCATCACCGCGCGGCTGGAGGGCATGCCAGCGCTCCGCTTTCACCCCGCCTGCTTCTACCGGGCGCATGACGCTGCCCCCCGGGAAGCCTGGCCGGCGTTGATCGCCGCGGTCACGGACGCCGACGGCACGATCGCTGGGGTGCATCGCACCTGGCTCGACCGGGACGGCACCGGAAAGGCGCCGATCGCCGCGCCACGGCGTGCGTTGGGGCATCTCCTCGGCAACGCCGTCCATTTCGGCACGGCGTCCGACGTCACGATCGCGGGCGAAGGCATCGAGACGATGCTGTCGCTGCGATGCGTCCTGCCCGATATGCCGATGGCGGCGGCGCTCTCGGCCAACCACCTCACCGCCCTGGTCCCCCCGTCGGCGCTGCGCCGCCTCTATATCGCGCGTGACAACGACGCGGCCGGGCGTCATGCGGCGATGTGCCTGCGCGATCGGGCCAGAGCGGGCGGGATCGAGGCGCGCATCATCTGGCCGGTGACGAACGACTTCAACGCCGACCTGCGCCGCTTCGGCGCCGACGCCCTGTTGGCACGGCTCCGCGCCCAGCTCACCCCGGAGGATGCCGAGCGCTTTGCGTCGGGGGCCACCCAGTCGGCGGCTCCAGCGTGAGGGGCCTGGCAAGGCACCGCGCCTAGGCGAGCGCCGCCGGTCGCCGGTGTGCCTCGTGTCCGGGAGCGGGCCGTGCCCACGGCCTTCTGAGAGCGGCGATCGGGTCAGAGCCGGGCCGGGAACGCAACGGCGGGCGGCGACTATTTTCCGCCGCGCCCCAGAAGGGGCGCTTTGCATCGCGAGGCAAAATAGCCGCCGCCCGCCGTCCTCCGCTGCGCTCCGGCCGCCCGCGCGGAGCTTGGCGGTGCAGCCCCGACCCGGCCCCGGCCAAGGGATCGCCGTGAAGGCCGCGATGGGCGCGGCCAGCGAACGAGGACACCGATCATGGCGACCGACCGCCTTTCCCGGCACCACGACGACGCCGAGCCAGCCCACGCCGCATCCCCGACCGCCCGCCTGCTCGACGAGTTGCAGCTCTATGGCCATCGCCCCTACCAGGACGACCCGGACCCGCGGCCGCTGCCCGAGGCGGCACGGCTCGAAGGCGCGCTGGCCGACATCTTCGATGCCTTGGTCTCCACCCTTTCCGAGACGCGCCTGGAACCCGATCTCGCCGATCTGCTCTGGTCGCAGGTCAATCTGTTCCACCGCACAGTGGACCGCGTGCAGCGCGAGCTCGACGCCAACGAGGACCGGCAGCGCCGCAGCCAGCAGGAGCAGGACGGCTCGGAAATCCGCTCGGTCGAGCTGGAACGCCTGATCGCCGAGGGCCTGACCTTGATCGAGCGGCGCAACGCCTTCGAGCTTCTCCGCGACCACGCCGCCGAGCTGTTCGAACGCCACACCGGCTCGGCCTGGCGCCCGCGCGCGGGATCGATGGTCAACCACCGCGCCCTGACCGCGGCGATGATCGACAGCCGCGACTTCATCGCCGCCAAGCGCCGCGCCGAGACCGAAGTGTTGCTGCCCGCCGGACCGCGGATCGCCTTCGCCGGCGGGGTCGATTTCAACGACCACGAGCGAATCTGGGCGGTGCTCGACCGGGTGCATCGCAAGCACGCCGAGATGGTGCTGCTGCACGGCGGCAGTCCGCGCGGCGCCGAACGCATCGCCGCCTGCTGGGCCGATACCCGCAAGGTCACGCAGATCGCCTTCAAGCCCGAATGGGCACGGTACAACAAGGCGGCGCCGTTCAAGCGCAATGACCGGATGCTCGAGGTGATGCCGATCGGGGTGATCGTCTTCCCCGGGGCTGGCATCTGCGAGAACCTCGCCGACAAGGCACGGGTGCTCGGCATTCCGGTCTGGCGCTTCGGGGGAGGTGGCGCATGAGCGCCGCCTTGCCTCATCACAACGCACCGCCGGCTCGCGACTCGGCCCCTGCCCGTGGCAAAGTAATCACGGTGTCCGCGTGTTCGCTGCCGCCGCGGACGACCAGAGCGCGATCACATATCGGACGGAACCCGATTGTCGGGCAGGGTACTCAACGATTGGGATGGGCCGATACCAAACTGTCAGAATTTAGCTCCCAAAGCGAAGAGGCAGAAGGCCGTAAGGATGGATCTACCAGCCGGCCAAGGATCGAGATACCGGCCAGACAATCGAAGACAAGCCACTGACGGGCGGCGAAGTCAACGAACCGATACCATCCACGGTCGGGCAGCGTGCAGGCACGACACGCGGATAGCTTCAGGCTAGAACCCCAACGCCATTGTCATATCGTCCGTCGGAGGATGGCGGATGTCCGTTCCCCGTCATATCCGCACAATCCGCGGCCGAATGCGTGTCGCCGTCGGCGCTTGACCCCGCGCGAAGACCGTCAGGGAATAGTCGATCCAGAAGCGCCATCGCGTGCGCACAATGAGCAGAACGGCAAATGTGATCTCCGATGCTGCGTCCTCAACGATGTCAGTCATTGTGTCGATATCGGCCGGGCTTGGGCGAACCGAAAAGGAGGGGTGCGAGTGCCACTCGCCGAGATAATTGAACCGCCGGAAATCATGTCCAGTGCGCGAAAAGAATTCATCAAGTGTCTGCTGGTGCTTCGCGGGATCTCGCCGGAATTCCGAATGAGAACCGGTGACGGGGTCGATGGAAAAATCCACCACGCGAAAACGTCGGGGCGCCAATTGCTCAGCCATGAGCATACCGCCGATCTCGCGCTTTTCGGCTTCGTGTAGCGCGTCGCGGAGTCGCGCCTCAATGTCAGGTGCCAGTTCGATCCGCATGGTCACCCTGCTCAAAAAGGGACAGCATAAATTCGACCGCTTCAGTCGTGCGTTCCGGTGAAGCTCCCGCTTGCCAATCGC
This sequence comes from Pseudomonadota bacterium, assembly GCA_021845835.1. The sequence goes on from JAJZVE010000233.1 coordinate 3,011, forward strand.
CGGCAGCGTTAAAAGTAATGGGGCGCGTATCGAATGGTTCCTCGAAAATCCATTGTCCCGACAAACCGATGGCATAGGCCGGATACGGGAAAATCGAGTCCTCGGGGCGTACGAACACATCGATTGCCATCCGGCTCACATGCGCAGCGATGACCGCGACATCGGCATCATCCGCAATGAGCGGTGCCTCGTGGCCGGTAAGCGTGCCGTAGTCCCGATCCCGGCCATGCCAAGCGACGCGCTGGTCGCGGCACCATGCCAAGTATTGATTGCGCGCGGCGTGTGGCGGCGGCTCGATGCCCGGGCGCAGCCGGGCGACGAAGCCGCCAATGCCACCTGCGTAGACTTCCGCCCAGACCATGGGGCGAAGTGCGTGTCTTGCAACCGACGCCACGAAATTGAACGCCTGCGGATCAGCGGTCGCATCGATCAGGAGGTTGCATCCGGCAAGCTCATCGAGCCCCGCCGCCGTGGTTCCGGATGACTCTTGACCGCCCAGGGCGACCCGCTGGACACCTACTTTGACCCCGGCAGCGATAGCTTTGAGGCGCGCCGCAAGCGCATCGGCCTTGTGCGCACCAAGGCTTCCCGCGTCCAGATCATGCCGCACAAGATTACCACGCTTGAAAACATCATCGTCAACCAGAACGAAGTCGCGTACCCCGCTCCGCGCGAGGGACGCCGCAACCTTCGATCCCAGGGACCCACAGCCGACGATCCCGACCCTCTTTTCGGCCACAAGATCGTAATTCTGTGGCAGGCGCACGTCGATGTCGTCGGTCAGATCAATCGTCCGATAGGCGATGACCTTCCAGTCGCCATCCTTCACGTAGGAGAAGAACATTCGCGCCGAATGCCCATCGGCGATAATCGTGATGCGACAGGAGCTGCCGGCCGCCGTATCGCCGCCGCGCTCAGCCGACAGAAGTTGGTCAAGCGCAGCCTGATCCGGATTGACGGGAATGTCCGCCAGCGACGCCACTCGCACCAACGCGCCCGGCCGGCTCTGTTCCCTACGATCGGGAATGTTGTCCTCCCGCCAGTCCGGTGCATCCACAGCGCCGACGCGCTCCACGTGCGCAACCCAAGCATCCCCCGGCACACTGGCGTCGATGACCATCACCTCCCTAACTTCGCCGATCGGCAGGTGCGCGGCGTAGGCGGCAAGGCTGCGCGTAAGGAGGAACCGGCAATACGTGCCGCGCAGTTCCTGTCCCAAAGATACCGTATGTGCCGACGGCACGACGGCGCGTCCGTCATTAAATGACCGCTCGCCCAAAAGCAGGCGATATGTGCTGGCGATCATCATAGCACCGGTGACCGACGGATCCCAATTGTCGGAACGGAATTCCAGACAGAGTTCGCCACCGGACCCGTACTGATGGTTCGATAGACGGCGACCATCGCGCGGGACGACCAGAGGCGGCGCATCCGGGAAAAAGGCAGGGTACTCGAGCTTAAAGGGAAATGTCTCCCCGTTCAGCGTCACATCGAAATCGAACGCAAACCGCAGTTCTTTGAGGAAACGAGGAACCGCCATCGCCAGCCAGGGGCTGCCGTCCCGCAGCACATCGATCTCAGAAACCTCGCGCTTGAACCGGTCAGGGTCGTTCGCCCACCAGATCATCCGAACCCCCTCGGCTTGTTGTCAACGCGCGGGACGTTGGGAAAGGTAAACGGCCCGACGGCGGGAGCGGCAAACCCTGCCCGCAGGAGGCTCGCCGCCGCTCTGGCCGCGACATCCGCGCGGTCGCTGAAGAACGTCGTGGCGAAGGCCTTGTCCCAGCACTTCAGGGCGCTCTCGCGGGTACAGTGCGATCCGAACAGCGGGGCCATGGTCTCGATCGCTTCCGAAAGACGATCGCGGAAGAAGCGGGCGCGCGCATCGTCCGTCCCGTTGGTGATCGTCTCGTTCGGCGTGACCGGATGCTGGATCACCAGGTTCCAGACGAGCCGGTCCCAGATTGCTTTCATCGTGTCATAGAGCGCCTTGTCGTCGCGCACGGCGTCACCGCGGAAGCATTCGGTGACCAGCTTCGTAATCCCGAACCCGCTCAGAACCTGACCCTTCCAACTCTCCCGGCTGCGCGCAAACGCCTTGATCAGCCGGACAGTGCGCCGCAACTGGCGGCCATTATCGGCGTCCGGACTCTTGTTGTTGTTCTCAGTCTCAAACCACTCCGTGACCTTACGCGCATCGGATCGCTTCCACTCGCTGCTGGCAAGTTCATAGACGGTGGTCTCCCGGCCCCATATGTCCTTCGTCGTGACACGCCGATAGACCGGCACGTCCACATGGTATCCGGCGGTGTAATAGACACGGACGCAGTTCTTACGGGCTTCGGGATGCGTCTTGAACGCTCCGTCATCGAGCGCATCACGCACCATCTGACGGGCTTGCAAGGTGGACATTTCAGCACCCCGGTCGCCGACGAGATCGGCCTTGTCGAAATAGGCGCCGTCGTCGATGTCGTAATCCTTCTGGGGATGCTGGGTCATCGTCTTCATCGCGTAGCTGCCCTGGCTGACGAATTCCCGCGGGGCGGGCTTCCCGCCGCCGGCAAGACCCCTTTTCAGCCGATCCCGGTTCGCATCGCGCCGGCCGCGCATCTCCGTTCGTTCAGCCCCCGGCAGGGTCACGCTTCCGTCGTGATACGCAAGCACATCCTTGGCGCAGTCATACATGATCGATCTCTCATTCATCGTCAGGTTGCGGACACCCCGCCGCTTTGGCGGAACGATGCGCGGGAGACGAGCGGGTCCGTCCGCTCCGGCGCGGAATTAAACAGGTCGCAGATAAGCGCCGCTTCCGCGTCGGTGTCGGTATAGGCGCAACGGCTGTTGGTCATGTCGGCGTCGGTGCGGGCCTGGTTGATCAGAGCCTGCATTGCCTCCTTGCGCGTCTCGTCGAGGCCAAGATAGGGGATCAGCGCCGCCGGAACCTTGTCGCTCGGAAACCGGACAACGGTGCAGTTCCGGTCAACATGACGCGCCAGCTTCTTCGCCATATGGTCGAAGGCGAATTGCTGGGCGTCTATAGAAAGCCCTGCGGCCTCGCCGCCGAATTTCCACTCGGCCAGGCCGCGGTCCACGGCCGCTTTGGACACCTGTTCGCCGGCAGGCATAGGGCAGGTCCCAAGGCAGAAGATGTGAATCTCCTGACCCGGCTGCGTCAGATCGAGGGCGTCGATCAGCCCGACCAGTACGGGATTGTTTGACCAAAGGCCTCCATCGACGAACACATTGAATCCGCCGCCCGCATTGTCGGGGTGATCAATCGCCGCGAGCGAGCGATAGATGGGCGCGGCGGAAGTCGCGAGGCACACATCGACGAGGGCATAGCCGTCATCGCGGTGATTGGTCCCCATCAGGTGCGGGGTCTTGAAGACCCAACTGCGATGCTGGCTCATCTCGATGGCCGTTATCGCCAGCGCGATGCCGCGCTCCCGATAAACGTCGCCCAGGGTCTTCGCGCCGAGCCTTGCCGCGAGCGCGGCACGCAGTCTCTGCGTTCCTGCAGCCAGCGCTCGCGGCCTCCTTCCGACATCGGGAACAACCCCGAGAAGACCTTGGGGCAATGGACGAGAAAATATGGCGCTCCCGTTCTGGACATAGAGCGCGACGACATCGGCAAGGGGGACGCCGGTGGCGAGCGCACACGCGATGATACCGCCGGTGCTGGTGCCGACGATCAGATCGAATGCAGCGCCCACGTCGAGCGCGGCGACGCTGCGGCGCTTTGCGAAGGTCGCGGCCACCCGGTCCAGATAGGTTGCGGTGTAGGTGCCGCGCATACCCCCGCCATCGAGGCTGAGCACTCGGAACGGCGGTGGTTTATGCATCATGGTCACTCACAGTCCTGTCTGAACTTCTCATTCATTGAATCGGATTAACGGAAGCCAAGGCTCTTCACTCGATTCGCCGGTAAACATATTCCACGCCTCCGCTGTCGGCGGCACTCTCCCGCCGGAGAAGAAACCCGCCATCCCAGAGCTGTTTGAACTTCATGCTCGCGTTCGCAATCGATATCCCTTTCTCAATAGCGAACTCTGCAGCGCGCGATTGCGCCCGCGTCATCGCGAACTGAAACGCCTCCCGTGCGCCCTCACTCGGCCTGCAACCGATCAACTCCGCCGACTTCCCGCACCACACAAGAAGCGGCTGATCTT
>JAJZVE010000234.1:0-1493 GCA_021845835.1 Pseudomonadota bacterium
AGCAACGGCGCCGCGGGCGGCGGCGCGGGCCGCGGCGGCAGCGGCGCCGCCGCCGGATGGGCTTCGAAGGTGCAGACGATCTGTGCGATCTTGGCGTCGATCGCCTTCAGCGTCGCGACCACCTTGGTGATGCGCTGGCCGGTGATGTCCTGGAAGCTGCACGCCTCGTAGATGCGCGTGGTGGCGTCCTGCAGGCTGGCCGCCGCCTCGCCGTCCTGCACCACGGCGAGACGGTCGAGCGTCTCGCACACTTCCAGGATGCTGTCGGTGGCGGCGGCGGTGTGGGCGACGATCGCGTCGAGTTCATCGGTGGCCGAGGGGATGTGGCTCGCCGTGATGTCGTCCACCTGCAAGGCCGCGATCTCGGCGCGCGCGGCGGCGATCAGGCGGCCGAGCTGTTCCACCTCGCCCAGCAGCGAGGTCTCGCGCCGGCTCGGCGCGCCACGCATGGCGGCGAGCACGGCGCGCACCACCTCGGCCACCATGTCGGGGTCCGATCCGGGATACTGCGCGCGGATCGTTCCCAGATGCTCCGCCAGGGAGTCCGCGTCGAAACCGGCAACGTCATGCATGTCCCAGCACCTTCTCGATCTTGTCGCGCAGCGTTTCCGCATTGAACGGCTTGACGATGTAGTTCGACACCCCTGCCTGCTTCGCGGCGACCACGTTCTCCGCCTTGCTTTCGGCGGTGATCATGATGAACGGCGTGGCTTTCAGCTTGCCGTCGGCGCGCACCTCCTGCAGCAATTGCAGGCCGGTCATCGGCGCCATGTTCCAGTCGCTGATGACGAGGCCGTAATTGCCGCTGCGCAGCCTGGCCAGCGCCTCGGCGCCGTCGGTCGCCTCATCGACGTTGTTGAACTCGATCTGCTTGAGCAGGTTGCGGATGATGCGCAGCATGGTCTTGTAGTCATCGACGATCAGCACGTTGGTGGATTTGTCGAGCGCCATCGGCTTGCCTTTCGCGCCCCTCCGTGCGGGCGCTTCGAAGTTACTGACCGCCGCCAGCGGGTTTTCCGGGCGGCGGGACGGCGTTGGCGCGGGCGCGGAATTGCGCCAGCTCCGTGGTGACGAGGCGGGCGCGCTCGGGCTGCATGGCGGCAAGCACCGCCGCTGCCTTCGCCTCCTTCATCCGATCCAGGATCGGCAGCAGCACCGGCAGGTCGAGATCGTTGAAGATCGCGCCGGCATCGCGGGGCTTCATGTTCTCATAGAGCCTGACCAGGCCGTGCCAGTTGGCCTCGTCGCGGTCGCGCCGCGTCGCGTCGAGCGCCTGCAGCCGCGTCTGCAGATCGTCAAGCTGCCCGAGCCGCGCGGTCAGTCGCGCCTCCGCCGCGGCGAGCACGGAATCGCGCTGCGCCAGCGCCGCCTCGCGCGCGTCGAGTTCGGCGCTTCGCTTGCGCAGATCGAGCAGCAGCGCCCGCTCACCATCGCTGACCGGCGGTGCCGGCGGCGGCGGCGTGGGCGCCGGCGCCGGCGCCGGGATCGGTGGC